>JASHSC010000689.1 GCA_030036915.1 Terriglobia bacterium | reverse complement strand
TGGAGCCTCGGGAGCGGCCCTTTCCTGCGCCGCATCGGGCGCCACGCCGTTGCTGTTTGAGCCAATGGACTTTCCCGCCGTTCAGGCGCTTCCGGTGGTGGCGGCTATGCCCGTTGACCCCAGCACCGGCAACCACTCGCCCTTCCCGGGATTTGAGGCGCTGTTTGGAGAGGCGAACGCCACCCTGGGCCAGGCGCTGCGCGAGGAGCCCCAGTTTTACGGCTGGCATCGCATCGGTGAGGCCGTCGGTACCTCCACTTACAACGCTTTACAGGTGAAACTCGAAAAGCGCTTCACCAACGGGCTTTCGCTGCTCGTTTCCTATGCGTGGTCGAAAACGCTCACCAACGGCGGAGCGATGTTCTCAACATTTTCATCCGAATTTGGATCCACGACGCCCTGGAATGCTCATGACCAGAAGGCGTATTCTTACGAGGATATTCCTGCTAACCTGGTTATTTCCTATGTCTATAACCTTCCCGTGGGCAAGGGCCAGCACTTCCTGAACCATGGTGGGGTACTGAACCAGATCATCGGCGGGTGGAAAACCTCAGGTATTCTCAGCTATGAGAGTGGCCGCCCTCAAAATGTCGAGGTCAACGCCACTGACGATGGACTGGAAGACCAGGGCTGGCAAGACGCCGACCAGATCAACGGAGTTCCCATGGCCTCAGCCCAGTATCACCTGCCCAAGAAGGGTCCAGGCCCGCATTTCGATCCCAACGTTGATTCCCAGTTTAATCTGGCCGCCTTTGCCGTACCTTGCCAGTTTTGCTTCGGCACGATCACTCCTACGGAGGCAACGGTGAGGGATTTTCCCTGGTATGAGGAGGACCTGTCGATCTTGAAAGACTGGAAGATCCACGAATCATGGGTCTTCGACTTTCACACCGACTTCATTAACGCTTTTAACCGGGCGGTCTGGGGGTCCGATAGCGGTTCCTACGCATCGGAGCCGGTCTTCGGGCAGCCGGGGTTTGGCATGGCAACCAGCCAGATAAATTACCCGCGCGTCATCCAATTCGGCGCAAGGTTAAGATGGTGAACTGCGCCCCAGGATAACCTGCAAATTGCGTCCAACGGCGGGCCGCCGGGAGAGGAGTTCTCCAGCGGCCCGCTAGCCGTGACTCCACGACTTCTCTCCACTCCAGACTTTTAGTTCTAAAGGCACGGCGCTGTACCGGCGCATTGTGGCACAATAAAGGTCTCGACAATAATTGCGGGCTGCTAGCGCCGAAACCTGCGAGACGAGGACAGCCCGATTTTTCGATGGAGGGTTCGAAGATGCGATATGGGATGGCAATTGTACTCACTCTGGTATTTTGCGGATCTGCCTGCCTGGGCAGGGCGGACGACAAGGATACGGAACGGCTGGAAAGATCGGCGGAAGTCCTTTCAGAAATCATGAAAACTCCGGAGCAGTCCATTCCCCGCGACCTGTTGAATAAGGCGGTCTGCGTCGGGATTATTCCGTCTGAGAAAAAACTTGCATTCGGCGTCGGCGCGACCTACGGCCGTGGAGCGATGGTCTGCCGCCAAAACGGCAATGGACCATGGGGCGCGCCTTCCATGTTCACGGTAGGTGGCGCGAACTTCGGGTTCCAGATTGGCGGACAGGCCACGGATTTCGTATTGGTCGTGATGAACGCGCGAGGTGCGGAGAAGCTGCTGCATGACAGCACCAAGCTGGGCGCTGACGCTTCCGCGGCGGCCGGGCCGGTGGGCCGCAGCGCCGAGGGCGCCACGGACCTGCAAATGCAGGCGGAGATTCTTACCTACTCGCGCGCGCGCGGTGTTTTCGCCGGGGTGTCGCTTGACGGCCAAATGTTCAAGCAGGACAACGACACGAACGAAAAACTTTACGGCCGGAAAATCCCCGCGGAGGACATTCTCTTCAAAGGCGTAGTTGGTTCGCCTGCCGCGGCCGGCGCGCTGGATTCCGAGCTGACCCACGACTCGCCCCATGGCGGCGAACCATTCCATCCGCGATAGGGAACGGGCTTTTCAATCAGGCGGCGGGTTCGGCCGCCCCGCCTTCAGGCAGATAGACCTCGAAGCACGCGCCTTTGCCAGGGCCGCTCGTCACACGAATCGATCCCCGGTGGTCGTCCACGATCTTCGAGGTGATGGAGAGGCCTAATCCCACACCGCTCTCCTTGGTGGTGAAAAAGGGATTGAAAATCTGCTCGCGGAGTTCGGGGGGAATTCCGGGACCACTGTCCTGGAATGTAATTTGCACGCCGCGCCTGCCGCCGCCCACAGGAACCGCACCCACGCGTAAGACTCCGCCCTCGCGACCCATCGCCTCGTACGCATTGAGCGCCAGATTGGTGAACACGCGCTCGATTAAATCTGCATCCAGCATCAATTTGGGCAGGTCCGGGGCAATTTGCCGCTCCACCTCAACTTTGGCATCGGGCCAGCGGTCGCGCGCGGCCTTCAGCGCCCGCTCGATCAGCGGCGGAACCTGCTCCTTACGCTGCTCGAGGTGATGTGGCCGGGCAAAATCCAGGAAGCGAGTCACCAGTGCGTTCATGCGATTGACTTCGCTCGAAATGTACCCCGCCAGCTCCGTGGTGATGGGGTCCGCATCGGCCACCTTACGCATCAAGGTTTCAGCCGAGCCTTTAATCACGGCGAGGGGATTGCGCAATTCGTGCGCCAAGCCGCCGGAGAGCTGTCCGAGCGCCGCAAGGCGTTCCGACCTTCGCGCCTCCTCTTGTGCCTGCTCAAGCCGCCGATTGGTTTCCGCCAACGCTTCGGCGAGTTGCCGGTAGCGCTGCGCCTGGTCGCGATTCTCCGTTACGAACCGGTTCACCACGACCGCGGCCAGAAAGAAGAACAGGCTTCGGATGGCCAATTCCGTGATGGTTTCGGCGGATACTTCATACATGGGCAGGCCGGAATTAACATCGATGAATTCCTTAAGATTCCAGAAAACAAACGAGTAGTAGGCTGCGGAAGCAAGACCTGTCCACACCAGTGTGGGCCAGAGGTCAAAGTACATGGCCGCCGCCACCACCGGCACAAAGTAGATAAGATAGTAGCTGCTGAAAATTCCGCCCGTGTGGTCCACCAGCAACGATCCCAGCAAAATCTTAATAATCACGCTATAGCTCCGGCCCCGCCCGGGAAGGAATTCCAGCAGGCGGTGCTCGAAGATCTGAAACACTCCGATAGCGAGCAGGGTGAGTTGCTTGTGGATCTCCAGGCGCGGCTCAAGCCCCGCCAGCCCGCCGAGAAATGCCAGCCAGAGAAAATCCATCCATGCGTAGCTGCGTTTTTGCGTCATGCCGTTCGGTTTAAACCGGTCATGCCTCGCGGATTTGGAGCTTCGATTCTCCTTGCGGGTCATCGGTTGCCCACAATCTCACGCAGGGTTTGGGCGGCATAGACCGCCTGCTCATCACTCATCTCAGGATAAAGCGGCATGCTGATAACTTGTTCGCAAGCGCGCTCGGTGTTAGGGAAATCGCCTTGTCGATAGCCCAGAGATTGATAGGGCTTCTGCAGGTGGATGGGGAGCGGATAATGCACGCCCGTCCCCACCCCGCGATCTTCCAGCTTGGCGCGAACGGCGTCGCGATTCGCCACGTAAACCACGAGGAGATGAAAGACGCGCTCACCGGGCGTGGCCGCATCCTGAAGTTCCACGCGCGCGCCGGCCAGCGTGCGACGATAAACTTCCGCCAACTCTCTGCGCCGTGCGTTCCATTTGTCCAAGTGCCGCAGCTTGAGGCGCAGAATGGCTCCTTGAAACCCGCTCATGCGATAGTTGAACCCCACGGTGTCGTGGAAATAGCGCCGCGATTCGCCGTGGGAGCGCAGCGCTCGCGCTTGTGCCGCGATGGCATCGTCGTTGGTGGTGAGCGCGCCGCCCTCGCCGTAGGCGCCCAGGTTCTTCGAGGGATAAAAGCTGAAGGCCGCAGATTGGCCAATGCTTCCCACGCGCGCGCCGCGGCAGCGTGCGCCGTGCGCCTGGCACGCATCCTCAATAACCATCAAGCCGTGCTGCGCGGCAGTTTTCATGATGGAGTCCATTTCTGCCGCGAGGCCGTAGAGGTGTACGGGCAGGATGACGCGAGTGCGGGAGGTCACCGCCGCGGCGACTTTGCCCGGGTCGATGTTCGCCGTGCGCGGGTCAATATCCACGAAGACCGGCCGCGCTCCGGTATACGAAATCGCTTCCGCCGTAGCGATGAAGGTGTTGGAAGTGGTGATCACTTCGTCGCCGGCCTTGACGCGCGCCGCGAGAAGCGCCAGATGCAGCGCGCTGGTGCCGGAATTCAGCGCTATGCAGTGTTTGACGCCGCAATATGCGGCAAATTCCTGCTCGAAGGCGTCAACATCTTCCCCCTGGATGAACGCCGCCTTGCTGCCCGCGCGGTCGAGCGCCGCCAGAACCTCCTCGCGCAGTGAGGCATACTGGGCTTTCAGGTCGAAGTAGGGGACAATCATAGGTTTCCTTTGCGCTGGGACGAGGCCGGTGGTTTTGATCCTAAGACTCAAATTCGCAATTCTATTCCCACCCCTTGATCTTGTCATTATGGACATTTGGCCTGAGTATTTTGTTTTCCCGCCAAGGTATCCGTTACGTTCATAATGCCCGGGTCAGTTGGGTTATACTGGCGCTGGCGCCGGCCGATTAGTATTCCTCAAGAGCGGGTGTTTTGCCGCAGGTCTGCCTCGCATGAGGTCCGTCTGTCCGTTGAACCCGCGCGGCGCAAAGTTGGTCCGCTTTTCCGGACCCTGCGCGGAAGGATTCAGGTTTGGAATTCGAGATCATCGACATTCGCAGATTTGAGCCCAAGGATTTCTCAGGTCTCCTGGAAGCTGAGGGGCTGGTGTGGAACGAGAGGATGCGCTGGGATTTTGCCGCTTCGTCGCGCGTCATCAACGCCTGCCTGCGCGACAAGCGGCTCTCCGGTTACGCCCTGGTGGAGCGCGGGAAAATTCGCGGCTATTGTTTCTTCTTCTATGACGGGGAGAAAGGGATTATCGGGGACCTCTTTATTCATCCTGATCTCACCAGCCAGGGACACGAGCGCGATCTGCTGGAACATTCGCTTGAGACCCTTCTGGCCACGCCAGGTCTGCGGCGGATTGAGGCCCAACTTCCGCACTTCGAGCGCGAGGAACTGGAGTTGTGCTTCCAGCCCCGAAACTTCAGGAGCTATTTGCGGCGTTTCATGACGCTCCACCTGCAAAGCCGCAGCCCGCAGGGTGGAGCGGAGGCGGGCGCACAGCTTCCGGAGCAGATTGCCTGGTGGCAGC
>JASHSC010000688.1 GCA_030036915.1 Terriglobia bacterium | reverse complement strand
GCTGGGAACTTATTGAAAACAAAGGGTTGCGATTAGCGGTTTTTGAAAACGAAGCTGGGAACATGCTGAAAATAATGAAAATACAAAAAATTGAAGAAGGCGCGAAAGTTAACAAAAACCGCCCTCCGGTCTGTGAGCATGTAGAGTGTTACTTAATTATGTTATATTATTAAACTTTAAATTATCTTATTTTATCTGTGAAGCGATCCGCGCATGACTCGGAAGGCAGTAAGAGGGAGGCCGAGTCAGGGGTTTCTTTCAGGCTCCTTAGAGGATTGAACGTCCACATCAGTGTTCAGCCGAAGTCATTTAAGACGCCGTCATTCGAATCTTAACCTTTGCCTTTTACCCTTCAGCTTTTGTTATTTCGCCTTGCTGGTGGGCGCCGCTTCCGGCATGTACATGTGGAATTCCCCCGGCAGATGGGTGTGCTCGAACTGTATCGTAGTGTGATGTATTCCGAATTCATGCGCCAGCACTTCGCCGAGCTGGCGGCAGATTCGCTCACTTTCCGAAGTGGGCATATCCAGAATGTGAACGTGGCAGGAAAGGGCGTGGGAGTGTGACCCTAAGCTCCAAATGTGCACGTCATGAACTTCCCGAACTCCCGGAACGCCGAGCATCACGGCGGCCACGCGTTCCAGGCTCATGCCCTTGGGCAGGCTTTCCAGTAGAATGTTGGTGGAGTCGATGATGATGTCAACTGCCGACCATAAAATCAGCCCGGAAATCAGAAACCCCAGAGCGGGGTCGATGATCGTGTGGCCTGTTTTGCGGATTAGTTCCGCCCCGAGGATAATGGCTACATTGGAAAATGCGTCGCCCAGGTTGTGGATGAACACTGCGCGCAAGTTCAGGTCGCTGCGCTCGCTCGCCAGCCCCCAGGAGATCCCGCCGTTCACCACCAGGGCGATGAATCCCACCACCAGCATCGCGCCGGAAGCCACCGGTTCCGGATGAATGATGCGTTCGTACCCCTCGCAGCACAGGTAAATCGCCACCGCCACCAGCAGCAAGGCGTTCACGAACGCCACCAGCACTCCTGCCCGCTGGTATCCGAAGGTTTTGTGATGGTTGGGAGGCCGGCGCTCGAAATACAGGGCGATCCAGGAAAGGATGAGCGATGGAACGTCCGTGAGATTGTGCCATCCATCGCTCACCAGGGCAAGGCTGTGCGAAAACCGCCCAACGGTGAGTTCTGTGGCCACGAGCCCAAACGTCACGACCAGAGCGATTTTTACCACCCAGGTCGCGGCCTCCCCATGATGGTGATGGTCGTGGTGTGAGTGCACGATGGTTAGACCAGTTTGGCTGTCAAACTGATTTGCGCCGCCAGCACCTTCGATACCGGGCAGCCTTTCTTCGCGTCATCGGCAAACTTCGCGAACGCCGCGGCGTCAATGCCGGGAATTTGCGCTTCGGTGTTCAGCTCAATGTGCGTGATGCTGAAGCCCTCGCCGACTTTTTCCAGATGTACGGTGGCCGTGGTGTGAATGCGCGTGGGAGTAAAGCCGCCCTTGCCCAGTCCTGCGGAGAGGGCCATGGAAAAGCATCCGGCGTGCGCCGCGGCAATCAACTCCTCCGGATTGGTGCCCGTGCCGCTTTCAAACCGCGAGGCAAATGAATAGGGCCCTTCGTAAGCGCCGCTGCCCAGCTTCATTGTCCCCTTGCCTTCACGTAAACTGCCCTTCCATTCCGCTTCTGAGGTGCGTGCTGCCATGCTGTTGTGCTCCTTCAATGAGATGTCGAGTCGCTGCTCCAATGGGGAAAACCACGGTGCGCCCGAATGCGCTGGCGCATTACAGGCCATCATCGTGGGATTCAACCCAAGCCGTTCAGTATAGCACCGATGGCTCAGCGGCAGCGCAGCCGTGCAGTGCGAACGAGTGGCGAGAAACATGGGCGCGGAGTTGCGGAGAGAGCCTTGGCGCAACCTTGCGCAAAGCCTGCCCGACGGGTCGGGCAGTTCAGGCCTTTCATTGATAACCTTTGCCGTCTCACCTTCGATATTGCTCATCGCTCACGTGTTCCATCCATTCCACCACTTTGCCGTCCTTTCTCTCCTGAATGGCGATGTGGGTCATGGCCACGGCTGGCGCGGCTCCGTGCCAATGCTTCTCTTGCGGCGCGAACCAGACCACATCGCCGGGCCGGACCTCCTCGATCGGGCCGCCCCAACGCTGAACCCAGCCGCAGCCGGCAGTGATGATGAGAGTCTGACCGAGCGGATGCGTATGCCAGGCCGTGCGGGCACCGGGTTCGAATGTGACATTGGTGCATTGAATCAGCGCGGGGTCTGGCGCCTGAAACAGCGGATCGATTCGCACCTTCCCGGTGAACCACTCGGAAGGCCCTTCTGCGGATGGTTGCGACCCAACTCTCTTGATGTCCATTTGCCGATTCCTCCCTTTTGCCTGGAAGATCCAGCTCCCGATGTTGGGAGATCAACTTGACGGTCGCGGAGTAGACGCGCGCGCCAGTCATCGGGCTGAAATGCGGGCTACCATGATTGAAAGCCGCCCGAGACGTATGCTTTTTGAGGGGCAGGGTGCGGCGAGCGCTGCTTACAAACCGGGTATCATAGCGCAAGCCAATTCAATCGCGGGTAGAAACGCTACTTCGGCCAACCACCGATTCGCAGCTTCAATGCACGCCGGGTCGCGGACTTCGGAGCGATTTGTGATTAACGGCCGCGCAGGAATCGAGGCTGTCCTGAGGGTCAGTGGCTCGAATGCGGTCCGAGCCCCCAAATCGGTCACCGCCAGCAGACCAGCTTGAGTTCAGTCATCTCTTCCACCACGAACTGCGGGCCCTCGCGGCCCACTCCGCTTTTCTTGACGCCTCCGTACGGCATATGGTCGGCGCGATAGGCCGGGACGTCGTTGATCATGACTCCACCCACGTGCAACTGGCGGGCGGTATCAAAAGCCTTCGCGATGTCGCGCGTGCAGATTCCCGCTTGCAGCCCGTATTCGCTGGCGTTGACGGCTTCGATGGCGTCGGGCAGATTCTTGTAAGTGTGCACGGCCACCACCGGGCCGAACGCTTCACGGCAGCAGAGCTCCATATCCGGCGCGACGTTGGTGATAATCGTGGGCTCCAGCGTGGAGTTCTTGCGCTTGCCGCCGGTCAGCACCTTGGCCCCGCCGGATATCGCGTGGCCAATCCACTCTTCCACGCGCTTCGCATCGCCCAACGTGATGAGCGAGGAGATGTCCGTCGTGTCCTCGAAGGGATGCCCCATCCTGAGCTTCTGTGTCGCCGCAACGAAGCGCTCCAGGAAGTTTTTCTCAATCGACTCGTGCACGTAAATATTCTGCACAGAGATGCAAACCTGCCCGGAATGCGAGAAGCTCCCCGCAACACAGCGGGGAATCAGCATGTCGAGGTCGCAGTCGGGTTCGAGAATCACCGAGGAATTCGAGCCCAACTCCAGGGTGACGCGGCGCAGGCCGGTCTGCGCGCGGATCTCTTCGCCCACTGGGACGCTGCCCGTGAAAGTAATCATTGCCACGCGCGGGTCGGCGATGAGCAGCGGCCCCAACTTTCCGCCCGAGCCGGTAATGACGTTGTAGGCCCCCGCCGGAGCTCCTGCTTCCTGGATCAAGCGGGCCAGTCGAAGCCCACTGAGCGGAGTGTTTGTGGCAGGCTTGTGAATCACGCTGTTTCCCGCTGCCAGTGCGGGGCCCACCTTGTGCAGCGCGAGATTCAAAGGGAAATTGAAAGGCGTAATCGCCGCGATGACTCCGAGTGGTTCGCGAACCGTCATGGCCCAACGTCCTTTGCCGATGGGGGCGGCCTCCATGGGAATAACTTCGCCGCGCAGCCGCCGGGCAGCGTCAGCGGAAGCGATGAGGGTTTGCTGGCTGCGCTCTACTTCCAGGCGGGCTTCGCGGATGGGTTTGCCGGTTTCGCAACAGACAAGCTGAGCGAAATCCGCGGCGTCGCGCGCCAGAAGGTGTCGCATCCGCTCAAGCAGTTCGGCGCGCTCGTATTGCGTCAGCCGCGCCATCGCTCGGGCGCCCGATTCCGCCGCCGCAAGCGCCCGCTCAACCGTTGCGGCGTCGGCGTCATAAACCTCTCCCACCGGCGTGCCGTCGTAAGGGAGCTGAATTGTGCGCGGTGCGCCGGAGCGCACCCATTCGTCCCCGATTAGCATGGGGAATTCCTTCTTTTCGATGGTTGCTGTGGTCATGGTGATCACTCCTTAATGCTTCGCTCCCCTGGCAGGGAGCATCGCCCCGCAACACCCGGGGTAACGCGGGATCTGAGGCATAGGGGCCGCAGTCCGTGGAAAATAGGTGGTCGGGGCGCCCAGATTTGAACTGGGGACCTCTTGGTCCCGAACCAAGCGCGCTACCAGGCTACGCTACGCCCCGATAAGAGCAGTGGCCAGTGGAGAGTGGTTTAGGGATCGCGCATGAACTTTCAGGTCGTCCGATTCTACTCACTCGCAACTTACCACAAACCGTGATATTTCTGGTCGGGACGGCCAGATTTGGACTGGCGACACTTTGCACCGCGAGCGCATCCCGTACCAACGTGACAGTCTACCACGAATAGATAATCTCTGCTACCAGTGCACGTTGGCGGGTAGTGGTACAGTTTGAATTTCGTAGGGGCAGGGCTTGTCCCTGCCCTTCGGTCCGGCGATATCAGCAGGGCACCCGCAAGGGGCGCCCCTACGCTCAGATTTCAATCTGTACCACTGCACGTTGACGGTCAAGGAATACTGCTGTTAACGATTCAGCCGATGGTTTCGCACAGCGAATCGATAATCAAAAAAAACGGTCCAAATACCCGGTTTGTATTATTGACGCTTGGAAGAGCCCGCGTCGATAATGCCCTCGTCCCGGGGCACCCCCACCATCGATTCACAATAGACTTACCGCAGGGAAGTTGCTTCGCGTCGAGTCTTAGAGAAGTGCGGCGACGGGACTAACCCAATATTCAGGAGGCAAGATGAAGGTCGCAGTTGCATGTCAGGCCGTGTTGTGTATTCTTCTAGCCGGCAACCTATGCTTTTCTCAGCAATCCAATCCTGCGGATTCATCGTCGCCTCTGCAGGTAGCTTATGGAACAGACTCAACTTCGACTGACGCTTCGGCTTCCTCTTCGCCTCAAACGGCGGCGGCCAACAGCAAGCCCGCGCCAGCCGCTCCCACACAGCATAAGATTGGACCCTTGGAAGTTACGGTGAACTGGCGCACGAGGACCGAGGGTTGGTATTGGTTTCAGGGCCCCACGGGAAACAGCGACTACGGTTTTTGGGATTCGCTTCTGCGGATCGGAATTGGCCAAACGGGAACCCGTTTCGACTGGTTCCTGGAGGGTGAGCAACCCACTATCCTCGGTCTTCCGAATACTGCGGTCGTTGCCGCTCCACAGGGCCAACTTGGACTCGGAGGAAGTTATTACGCGGCCAACAGCAATCGCACCAATGTCGCCAACGGATTCGTGAAGCAGGGCTATGTGGATTTCAAGCATCTGGGGCCCTCCGCACTGAAAATCGGGCGTTTTGAGTATTTTGACGGTACAGAAGTCAAACCCGTCGATCCTCTGCTCAATACCGTGATCCAGACACGCATTTCGAGCCGCCTCATTTCCAATTTCGCCTTCACAGCCGTGCAGCGCTCGTACGACGGGCTTCAGTTTTCTGCTGATTCCGGCAAGAACAATTTCACGTTCCTGGGAGCCCGGCCTACGGCAGGGGTTTTCCAAGCCAAGGGCATGGGCGAACTTGACGTCGATACCTACTACGGCGCGTATACAAGATCGGTAAGCACGAGCAGCAGCGCAGGGGAACTGCGCGTGTTTGCGCTGGGCTACATCGATCATCGCACAACAGTGCTCAAGACGGATAACCGCTCCACGGCCGCCCGCACAGCCGATCTGGCCAAAATCGAAATCGCAACCTGGGGCGGAGATTATGTCCACGTTTTCAATACTCCAGGTGCCGGCAGGTTTGATTTTCTGGTTTGGGGAGTGGCCCAAACCGGCTCATGGGGCAGCCTTACACAACGTGCCAGCGCGTTCGTAGGCGAAGGCGGTTGGCAACTGCCTGTGAGACCGCTAAAGCCCTGGTTCAGCGCGGGGTATTCGTATGGCAGCGGCGACAGTAATGCCACCGATTCCAAGCACGGTACGTTTTTCCAGGTGCTCACCACACCACGCCAATACGCCCGCTTCCCTTTCTACAACATGATGAACAACGAGGACGCCTACGCAAGTCTCAATTTAAAGCCGGTTCCGAGGGTGTCGATTCGCAGTGAAGCACACGCGCTGCGTCTGGCCAGTGCGGCCGACCTGTGGTACTCGGGCGGGGGCGCATTTCAGCCTCAGACCTTCGGCTACACGGGCCGCCCCAGCAATGGTGCTCGCAGCCTGGCGAATGTGTGGGACCTCTCCGCGGATATCCAGATCACCAAATCCCTCAGCATATCGCCTTATTACGGCCATGCGTGGGGCAAAACCGTGATCGACAAAATCTATCCCAACAATCCAAATGGCCAGTTGATTTTCCTGGAGACAAACTACCACTTCTAGTATTTTTTGAGTGAAGAAGGTAATAGAAACCAATTATTGACACAGCATGCTGAAGGTGTGACAGTAGCCTCGCATTATTTTCCTGGGCGACAGACTTCACTGGCATGGAGGGCTGAATGGCAGTTTCCAATCCTGCAATTGCGAATTTGCATGTAGCTCCGTCTGCAAATGCCAGCTTTTATGAGAAGTTGAACACCCGCTGGCACGAGCGTGGACTGCAATTCTTTATGTTCATTGTGCTGGCCCACTGGGCGGAACATTTTTTCCAGGCTTATCAGATCTATGTCCTGCACTGGCCCCGGCCGAAAGCAAACGGCTTGCTCGGCCTCTGGTATCCGTGGCTGATTCAGTCGGAGACCCTTCACTATGGCTACGCGCTGGTCATGCTCATTGGACTGTGGGTTTTCCACAAAGGATTCACCGGGCGCGCGTACGTTTGGTGGATGATTTCGTTCTGGATTCAGTTCTGGCATCACATTGAGCATTTCCTGCTCATCTACCAGGCCACTACGCATCATAACTTCTGGCACAAACCAGTGCCATGCAGCGTTCTGCAACTGTTCTTTCCCAGAGTCGAGTTACATCTTTTCTATAACACGATCGTCTTCATTCCCATGGTCATTGCCATGTACTACCACATGTTCCCGCCTGAGGGGGAAATGGGGAACCCGGCTTGCACCTGCGAGTGGGGGCGAGACAAGGCAGAGGTTTGCAAGGCCTCTTAACAAGAAACAATCCAGGTCGCGAAATCAGGGAAGCTGTGAAGTATCGCCTTCGGAGAAATGGGCTAAGGACTGGGTTTTTCTCCAGGCTACTTCAGGGCTTCCCTTTGTTCTTTCTGACAGGTGCGCTGCTCATAAGTGGTTGCTCGAGAGCTTCTCAGGCGGCCGGTGCCAGGGTAATCGAGAAGCACACTGCGCCTCAGCCTCCACAAGTCGGTCCGAATACGGTAATCTTCCGGTTGGCCAATGGCACCACTCCGGTCACCGGCGCTCAAGTTGATCTGGAAGGTGATATGACGCATGCGGGCATGGCTCCCGTATTCGGCTCGGCAAAAGAGATCTCGCCCGGACAATATCAGGGGCAGTTGACACTCAATATGCAAGGCGACTGGGTCGTGCTGATGCACATCACCCTCCCCGATGGACGAAAAGTGGAAGATCAAATGAATGTAAACGGAGTCCAGGCCAGATAGTTCTGCCATAGATGTCAACCAATCCGGGCCTCAACGTCGAATTACCGGAAACTGAAGCGCCACCATTTGACCTGATGCGCGTCCCATGGGTTGGTGCATTTCTGGGCTGGCGGCACGCGCGGACCTTCCTGCAAATTCCACTCCTCATTGTCAGTGTATTGATGGTCCTGCATGGATTGCTGGGGCCGTCGCTCGCGCCGAAAAACCTGGCCACGACGCTTACCTGGCTGCATTTCCGGGGCGTGCTCGCGCTGGTGCTCCTTGCCGCGGGAAATTTCTTTTGCCTTTCCTGCCCTTTTATCCTGGTGCGGGACGTAGCCAGAAAAATCTTTCGCCCTCGCTGGAACTGGCCGCGCGCGCTACGCAATAAGTGGCCGGCGGCTGGCTTGTTCGTCCTGATCCTATTTTTGTATGAGCTGTTTGGTCTGTGGGCGTCGCCGTGGTGGACGGCCTGGCTGATTCTCGCCTATTTCGCCGCCGTCCTGGTTGTGGATGGCTTCTTCAAACACGCTGCCTTCTGCAAATTTGTGTGCCCCCTGGGACAGTTCAACTTTGTCGCCTCCACTGTATCGCCCCTGGAGGTGGCAGTCCGCGACCAGGAAGTTTGCACGCGTTGCGACACGAAAGACTGCATTCGGGGAAGGCGGGAAGCGGCTTCAGATTTTGTGATCCTGCAACGCGGCTGCGAACTGGCTCTTTTCCAGCCGCGCAAATTCGGGAATATGGATTGCACTTTTTGTCTGGACTGTGTGCACGCCTGCCCGCATGACAACATCGGTATTCTGAGCCGCCTCCCAGCCGGCGAATTGATGACGGATGTATTTCGCTCGGGGATCGGGCTCTTCTCCCGCCGCAAGGATATGGCCGCGCTGACGATCGTCTTCACCTTTGGCGCGCTGCTCAACGCCTTCGGCATGGTAAGCCCGGTGTATGTGGTTGAGAGGTGGCTGGGCAAACTGCTGCACGTCACGCACAAGGCCCCGGTGTTAGGGGTTATCTTTGCCTTCTTCCTCCTGGTTGAACCCTTCGTGCTTCTGGGCGGCGCGGCCTGGCTGACTCGGAAGCTGAAAGGCAGCCAGCGAAAACTTGTTCCACTCATGGTGCGGTACAGCTATGCACTGGTTCCGCTGGGCTTTGGAATGTGGCTGGCCCATTACGGGTTTCACTTCTTTACCGGGATTCTCACGATCATTCCCGTAAGCCAGAGCGCCGCGGCCAGCCTGGGCTTAACGTTTCTGGGGAAGCCGCGCTGGCTCCTGACGGGAATCCCCATACGATTTGTGCAGCCCATCGAACTGGGCTTTGTGGTTTTGGGGTTTCTTGGATCTCTGCTGGTTACGCATCGGCTGGCAGAAGGGGATTGCGAAGAAAGTCCCTTGCGGGCTTTCATTCCCTGGGCAGTGGTTTGTGTTTTGATCGGGCTTGCAGCCACCTGGCTGATTTTTCAGCCTATGGAAATGCGAGCCACATTCATGATGAGCAACTAATCCGTAGGGAGATCCCGGCTCTGCCAGAGGATGATTACTGCTCGAAGAGACGATCTGGATTGGTGATGCGGCATCGATATCTAACCTGCGGTTTGCTACTGCTTCTGCTCTTGGCGGTGAGTGCGCCCGCCAGTGCGCATATCGGACCGCCTTTCCCCATTATCGAAAATCAGAAAGTCGGGCCATGCGTAATTGCGCTTTGGACCCACCCCGATATCGGGACCGGCGCGTTCTACGTGATGGTGGACCCGCAGCCGGGCAGCGACATTTGCAGCAACCTGAAGGTTAAGATTGGAGTGAAGCCGGAAAGCGGCAGATTGCCGGAAGTGTTCTATAATGCCGAACGCGACGATGTGCGCGGACAAATCCAGTACAAGGCATTTGCGGACTTTGACCGCGACGAGTGGTGGCGTGTCCATCTGGTGATCGAGAGTTCAAAGGGGAACGGCGAGGTATTTTCCCGCGTGGAAGCAACTCCCACGGTGCTGGGGCGCTTCGGACTGGTGTTCTTTCTCTCGCCATTTCTCGCGGTCGCTTTCCTGTGGTATCGCGGGGTCTCGAGAACGCGCAAGCGCAGGAAGAAGCGAGTTCAGGAAATACAGGCGCCGGGAACGTGATCAAACACACACCGGGTTCAGCCCGCCGCAAAATCCGCGTCTTGGCTTGCCTCGCAGGCATTTTCATATCACTTTTTACGGGTTGCCAATCCAGGGAAAAACTTCCCACGAAGGGTTCACCGGAATACCAGAAAGTCGTTTCGGCGTTCTAC
>JASHSC010000687.1 GCA_030036915.1 Terriglobia bacterium | reverse complement strand
CAAGGACCGCACCAGGTGGCCCAGAAATCCACCAGTACGGGTTCGGCAGACTTCAAAACGTCCTGCTCAAAATTTTGATCGGTAAATTCCAGGGTATGACCTCCAGCCATCTTATGAAACCTCCGGCTTATAAAGAAATGGTCATGCTTTCTGCGCCGTTGGGGATTTGGCCGCGCGCAGCTTTTCATAAATCCGGGCGTAAGCCTTTGCCGAGGCCGCCCAGGAAAAATCCTTTTTCATGCCGTTTAACATCAGATTGCGCCACGGGCTTCCGGCTTTGAAAGCGTCGAGTGCGGACTGAATGGCTGCCAGCAGGGCCTGCGGCGAATATTCCTGGAATTTGAAGCCCGTTCCCACTTTTCCGTCGAAGGGATCAATGGTGTCGTCCAGGCCACCCGTGGCCCGCACGATGGGCACGGCGCCGTATTTCAAGCTGTAAATCTGATTAAGCCCGCAAGGCTCGTATCGCGACGGCATCAGAAACATGTCCGCCCCGGCCTCGATTTGATGCGCCAGGGCGTTGTCGTAGGCGATTTTTACCAGGAATTTCTCCGGGTACTTCTCGGCCAGCTTCCGAAACAGGTCCTCGAACGTGCGCTCGCCCGTTCCCAGCGCTACGATGTAAACATCCAATGCGGCCAATTGCTCGGCAATGGACGCGATCAAATCAAATCCCTTCTGCGACGCGAAGCGCGAAATGATCCCAATCACCGGGCGCGTGAGCACCGGCGAGGCCACGCCCATCCTTTCGAGCAATGCCTTCTTGCAGGCTGTCTTTCCCCTCAAATCCGCAGGCGTGTAATGGGCCGCCAGGAGCTTGTCTGTAGCGGGATCCCACTCCTGGTAATCGACTCCGTTCAGAATCCCCTGCAATTGGCCGGCACGCGACCGGACGACGCCCTCCAGGCCGTACCCGAACTCGGGCGTTTGGATTTCCTGGGCATACTTGCGGCTGACGGTAGTGATGAAATCCGAAAAGATAATACCACCTTTAAGGAGATTCACATTTCCATAATATTCCAGACCGTCAATGGTGAACAAGCCAACGTGCAGCCCGATTTGGGGAAGAAAGTGGGGAGGGAAAATCCCCTGGTAACCCAAATTGTGAATCGTAAACGCCACGCTGGTGTTGCCAAAATACCGGTCGCCCACATAGAGATTTCGCAAATAGATGGGAACCAGCGCCGTTGGCCAGTCGTGGCAGTGAATGATGTCGGGAGGAGCCGGTTCGCGCTTCAGGAATTCCAGCGCCGCCATGGAAAATGCCGCAAACCGGTGCGCGTTGTCCGGAAAGTCGGCACCGTTCTGCTGGTAAAGGCCGTCGCGGTCGAAATATTCGGGGCAATCGATCAGGAAGGTTTGCACCTGTTGGGTGCGGCCGGCGTCCTGCACGGCGGCGAATTTGTAGCCGATTCCGAGCGGCAGGGTGAGGCTCTGCGCGTGCGGCACGGCGATGCCCGCTGCGGTGGAGCGGTAGCGAGGTAAAATAACTTCCACATCGTGGCCCAGACCCGCGAGCGCCTTGGGAAGCGCGCCCACCACGTCTGCCAGCCCGCCTGTCTTGGAAAACGGGACGCCTTCCGACGCGACGAACGCAACTTTCACGCCGTCACTCCTTCTTAGAGAATCAGAGGACCAATCTTCGTTACGTTAGAGGATGCCCCCTGCATTGTCAAGGAGCGTTGGTACTGGTTGCGAGGGATTGGGATCTCATATCGTGCCGTCCGCAGCAAGGGCCGCCTTACCACAGAGCACACAGAGGGTTTTCTCTCTGTACCTCCGTGATCTCTGTGGTGAATACTTTTGCTTACGAAGCTCGTGCTATGATTCAAGCCAGAAACGGACGGTGACTTCAAAATCCCAAAACAAAGATCCAACACCCAAAGGCGCCGGCCCAAGCTTGGGCAGCATTTTCTCCACGACCCGCAATATCAAACTCGCACTTTGGAAGCGCTCGTCATCCAGCCGGACGATTTAGTGTTCGAAATCGGACCCGGACGCGGAGCCATGACTTCCCTGCTGGCAAGACGGGCTCGCAAGGTGATCGCCGTCGAAATCGACCGCGGCCTTGTAGAAATTCTGCGGGATCAATTCAGCAAGAATACGAAGGTTGAAATCATCAGCGCCGACGTGCTCACCGTCGATTTTACCAGTCTTTGCGGGTGGGAGGGCATATCGCAAGCGTTTGTTTTCGGCAATCTTCCCTACTACATCACCTCCCCCATCCTTCATCACCTTTTCGCACATCGGGCTTCCATTCGCGCCATGGGATTGCTGACGCAGCGTGAGGTGGCGGAGCGTCTGACAGCCAGGCCGGGGACTCGCGACTACGGATACCTCACCGTCGCCACGCAAATCTACTCGCAGCCGGGAATCGCGCTGGACGTGCCGCCGGGAGCCTTCTCCCCTGCTCCCAAAGTGCAATCGGCGCTGGTAACGTTCCAGATGCGCACAAAATTCGATCATTGGCGGACCGCAAGGCACGAGGAGTTCCTGGAGTTTGCCAAGCGCTGCTTCGCGCAGAAACGGAAAAACCTGCTCAACAACCTGGCGGGGCGGTACTCGCGCGGGCAGATTACGGAGGCACTTCAGAAATCCGGCAAGCCAGCAAGCTCGCGCGCCGAGCAGCTTTCTATTGAGGATCTCGCCGCCGTCTTCGATTTCTTGAAGGAGGCCGATTAGTGCGCGGGCGTGGACGGTCCAAATAGTCCGCCGGTGTACTTCTGGTAGAGCGCCTTGATTTGAGGATTTTCGGGGTCGAGTTGGTATGCCGTGTAAATTTCCTTCACCGCTTCCGTAAGGTTGTGTTCTTCCAGAAGAACCGACCCGAGATTGGCGTGGCCCATGGCGTACTTGGAATTCAGGCGCACGGCCTCGCGGTATTCGGCCTCCGCGCCCGCGAGGTCACCCTGGTGGTAGAGCCACACGCCGAGTTGGTTGTGGAAGTACTCGTTGGTGGGATCCTGGCGAATGGCTTCGCGCGTTTCGCTGACGGCTCCGGCCAAATCGCCGCCCGCGCCCAACGCCCCGCCCAGCAGAAAGTGCGCGTAAGTGAATTTGGGGTCCAAGTGAACGGTTTCGCGATATTCGGCGATGGCATCAGTAGGTTTGTTCTGGATGGCCAGAATCAACCCCTTGATGAGGTGCGGCTGGGGATTCTCGGCATTAATTTTCAAAGCGTTCTGAACTTCCGTCATCCCGCCGTCCAGGTCGCCCTTCCGCGCCAGCGCCAGGCCGAGATTGGAATGCGCCACCACCGAGTCCGGCTGCAAGCGCAGGGCCTGGCGATATTCGAAGATGCCGCCGTCCCAATCGTCTTTGGCAGCGAGCGCGTTGGCGTAATCATTGTGAGGAAACCAGGTGTACGGATCGAGCTCGATGGCCTGGCGAAACTCGGCGATGGCGCCCTCGGGATCCTTCTTTTCCAGCAACAGGACTTGGGCGGTCGCGTAATGGCCCATGGCGGTGTCGGGAGCCATCTCCGCCGTCTTATGGAGCTCCTTGAGGGCGCCGCCCAGGTCATGGGTGTTGTACATCGAGGCGGCCAGAATGTTCCGTGCCTGCAAGTCGCGGGCGTTCAATTGAAGCGCCACACGAAGTTCCGCGATGGCATTGGTGGGTTGCCCGCGCAGGGCGAGCGCCAGACCGAGCGCGGCGTGGGCCTCCTCGGACTTCGGATCCACTTGTATCGCTTCGCGATACTGCTCGAGGGCGTCATCCCACTTCTCCTGCTTGCTGAGGGCGCGGCCCAGGCCCACGTGCAGGGTGCTGTTCTGAGGCTGAATGGCCAGCGCGGCGCGATATTCCTGCTCCGCCTCTGAGTAGGATTCGAGTTTTTCGAACTGCAAGGCTCGCGCCAGGTGTTGTTGGTACCCGGAATCGCCGCCGCTCGGGCTCACGGCGGGCGGCGTGCCCGATCCATGTGCGGCCTTTAACGCGCCGATCAGATCGTCTTTCCCTCCGGCCGCCCGGACCTTTTTCAGATAGTCTTCCTGCGGCTCGAAATCGATACCGTTGTCTTTCACCAGGTCCGTTACGCTCTGGCTGGGCACGTAATTGTTGAGGAGGTAAAGAATATCGTCGCGGGTTACGGGCTTATTGGAAGCGTGCGCGAAAGAAGCGCCGCACATGCAGGCTGTAACAAATGCCACGATGGCCCACCGAGCCTTCTTCATGAGCGTCTCCTTGTTTCTCTAGACGACCGCCGTTGTCGAGAGCATACGCCGGAAGAACGGTTGAAGACAAGGGCTTCCGAATTATTGGATAAGCAAGGGTACTTTACATGACCTTGTCATGCCCGGCCCCAAGCTGCGCGCCCTGAGGCTCATGAACGCGAGCGGCGATCAAGCACTGGAGCAGCGCATCCCGACACTAAGTTTTAGATTGTCCCAACTCACCGTTCCGGTGTTAAGATAGGCGCCGCTTCAAAACCATCAGTTTACTTCCGAATTGGTCCAACAGGCCGCTCGTCCGGAAAGGGTGGCGGCCCGTTCACCGACGCCCAAATTGATATCCAGTGATTCGCAATAGTTTACCGGGAGGCCTTATTTATGAAGCGATTCTTGAAATTCGCCGGCATCGTGCTCCTGGCCATTCTCCTGCTTCTCTCCGTAGGCATCTCCCTCACCATCGGCTGGCGGCCGCTTACCGGACCCAGGGCGCGCCCGTTGACCAACCGCAAGTTCGAGCCGACACCGGAGCGCATGGCGCGTGGCCAATACCTGGTGGAAAACCTTGGCTGCTTCGACTGTCACGGCGAGCACGATTGGAAGAAGCATGACGCACCGCTGGTGGAGGGTACCAAAGGAGCCGGCCCGGTCGAGTTCCAGTTGGCGGGGTTGCCGGGGCGAGTGGTGCCTCCCAACATTACGCCGGATCTTGAAACCGGCGCGGGCAATTGGACCGACGATCAACTCGCGCGCGCCATTCGCGAAGGCATCGGGCACGACGGACGCGCTCTCTTCCCGCTCATGCCCTACCAGCATTACCGGTACATGAGCGATGAAGACCTTGCCTCGGTGATCGTCTACATTCGCTCCATTCCGCCCGTGCACAAGGCTTTACCCCCGACCGAAATCATTTTCCCGGTGAAATACCTGATGCGTAGCACTCCGCAACCCATCACCGCGCCGGTTCCCCAGCCGGACTTCTCGAACCCCGTGCAGCGAGGCAAGTATCTTGTAACCATCGCCGGATGCTCGGACTGCCACACGCCCCAGAAAAAGGGGGAGGATATTCCGGGATTGGAGTTCGCGGGCGGGGCCATCCTGGAAGGTCCTTGGGGGAGGGTGGCGAGCGCCAACATCACTCCTGATCCTTCGGGTATTTCTTACTACGACGAGTCGATGTTCCTACAAACCATGCGCACCGGCTACGTGAAAGCGCGGGAGATCAACCAAATCATGGGCTGGTGGCACTATCGCAACCTGACGGATGAGGATTTGAAGGCCATGTTCGCATATTTGCGAACACTCAAACCCATCAAGCATCGGGTGGACAACACCGAGAATCCTACCCTCTGTAAAATTTGCGGAAACGTCCACGGACTGGGAGACAAGAATTAGCGCGGGGATCAATACACACAATTCGCACCGAAGACGCCGTCTTGTTACTGACGGATTGCCCAGGCCAATCCGTCAGGCTCGCCCCCGACGTCGATGTGGCCGGTGACTTCGAACGTTTTCAGGTCCACGACGGCGACGTAGTTGTCCGGTGAGCAGGCGACGAAGGCCCGTGCATCGAGAGGATCAATCAAAATTCCCGCCGCCCCATGCCCGATCGGGACGCGTTTGTATTCCCGGTGTGACGCTGCGTCGTAAACAAACAAGTCGCCGAGGCGCAGGCTGGAAATCAGCACATATTTGCCGTCGGCAGTAAATTTGAGGCGGTTGGAGCCGGGAATTTCCGCGTCGAGCGTCGCCACGACTTTCTTCGCGCCGAGGTCGATGATGGAAATCGTACCGTCTTGCGCATTCGCCGTCCACAGTTCCCTGCCGTCGGGTGAAACGTCAAAGCCCTCATCTCCTTTGCCAACGGGAATGACGGTCTCGTTCCAGTCTATGCGCCGCTGCGGAGCACCGGGCAGCGGGCCTCCCTCACCGGCAGGCGGCCTGAATCCCGGTGGAGGTCCCATGGGCGGCAGCGCAATCAGCTCCATAATCGTCACCGTGGCCGAGCTTACGTTCGTTGTGTAAATCTTCCTCACGTCTGGCGTGACGTACAGCATGTGCGTCCGGTTCTGCCCGGTTCCCATAATCCAATCGATAGTGCTCGTGGCAGGATCGAATCGCGCTATGGCCTTGGCGCCCTCGGCGGTGAACCAGACCTTCCCGTCCGCAAAGGCGAGGCCGTGCGGACCGTTCAGCGCGCCGGTATCAATATCCGGCAGAGCCTTCTGCGCAACCAGATCGAGGACGGAAAGCGCGTGGTACCGGCCGCCTCCGTAAATCGAGACATAGGCTTTGGTGCCGTCGGAAGAAGCAATCACCTCGTGCGGATCAGGCCCGACGGGAAGGCGCGCGATCACCCGAAAATTGGAGGGATCAACAATCGCCAGCGTGTGGTTGTGCTTCGAAAGCGCCAGAAGGCTGCGCTGAGGCGTGGATTGTGCCGCAGCCATCTGAGCCATGCCGGCGAAAAATACCAGACCTGCCCCGAACGATGACCATTTGAATCTCATTCTCTTTGTCCCCCGCGCTTTCATTTATTCAAATTGCCGCAGAAGCCTGTAGCGCGGACCACCGCATTCGTGGTCCGCGTTTCTTACGTCGAAACCATTCTCCTCATGTCGCATATCGCAATGGCCGTGCCGAAGAGACGCGACCACAAAGGCGGTAGTCCGTGCTACGGGTTTCACGCAAGACCAGAATTGCCGGGATGTATTCTAACGCTGCTTGGGTCAGGTATATGATGCACCTCCTTCGATTGTTTGTTCAAATTCGGTTGTGGCGAAGGAACCCGATCACCCCTTCTCCCCTCTTCCCTCTCCCCGGGGGAGAGGGAAGAGGGGAAGGGGAGTTGGGGTGAGGGATCTTTTCGATACGACGAAAGCCTACGATTGGCTGATCACCGGAGCTGTCAAACTCCGACTACCTCCCCGGCAGAGCCGGGGGATCACCCAACGGATTTGTCCTCGCGCAGAGACGCGGAAAAATTGAAAAGCACGAGTCACAAAAAGGAAGGAACGAAAGGAGTTTGCCGTATCCCTTTTCGCTACACTTTTGAGCAGGGATATGTCTTATAATTTGTTCTCCGCTATTGCTTTCTCTCTTGTTTTTGACCTCTGTGTCTCTGCACCCTGCGCGAGATTCCGCTTACCAGCTCACCAAATCCTCGGTCAATTCCAACGGCAGCCAGCCTTCTTGCGGTAATACTTGGAGGGGGAGGCCATTCACCCAGACGGACACTTGCAGGCTCATTCGCTCGTAGGGGGCGACTCCCAGGATGCTGTAATCCAGCCGGACCTCCAAGATTCTCGAAAAGGCCACCTGCACATGGTCTCCGGTCGCCCTGGGCACGGGAATCGCGCCGCCGTTTTTCCAGAATTCCACGGACTTTACGCTACCGCCTGCGATGGAGGCGTGCAGGCGGATGCGGCTCTCGCCGTCCACGCTGACTCTGAGTTCGAATTCGGGATGATCGTTCAGGAAGGATTCAGTCAGGTCGACTCGCAGGAAAACGGCCTTCTCACTGTAGCCGTAATACAGCACTTCCACCAACTGTGCCACGCCGTGCATGGAGCCTGATCGGTAGTCGGGCTGGCAAAGCCCCGCGCCCATCCACTCGAAATAGTTGGTCACCTTGCCGTCGATTTCCGGCTCGATGTGTGCGCTGGGAGCCACGGTGCGGGCTCGCACGCGCGGATGCTTGATGGGCACGGCCAGATCGTCCGTGGGCGAACCCCCCAACAGGCGGTAAATATTGCTCAAGTGCTTGCGGTAGAGCAGGTCAAATTCATCGTCATTGGGCGTCGAATGCTCGGGGCCGTACCACCAGTTCCAGTCGCTACCTTCCGCCACCCACAGTTCCTGCTGCGCCAGGGCGCGGTTCTCCGGCTTTACCTTGGGGTCGGCTGAGTGCTGGGCGTAGAAGTCGCGAGCCTCGCTGAGCAGGTCCCAGGCGCGATTGTCCTCATCGGCGCCGATCCAAACGTCGTAATTGGCGTTGATCCAGGAGCCGGGAACGATGTGCGTAAGCGCCCCCGGTTCAACCACCTTCAACGCCTCGCTGGCCGTGACGGCGTGCAGCTCCGGGTCCGCGGAAACCCGTCCGTAGAAGGCTTTCAGGAATTCCCTTCCGTTGCCGGGGTA
>JASHSC010000686.1 GCA_030036915.1 Terriglobia bacterium | reverse complement strand
AAAAGGCAACAACGAGGTAAAATCTCATTCAAACCTCGTGAGCTATGGGGCAGCAGGCCTAAAACAAAAAACCCCTGCCGCGACCCGAAGTCATGACAGGAGTCATTAACCCGCTATTGCGGGTGGTTGCTTAGGCGAACTCCATCACCGAACTACATCCGACTATACCACAACAACAGTGGCAATACAAAGGCATGTCGTGTGTTGTCGTGAAGACGAATCTCGCCAGAACACGCGTGAGGTTGTCATTGTTCAATTACTGCGTTGAAGAGACGGTGCGCGCAACAAGTAAAATGTTACTGATGTAACCACCAGTGACAGTATCATGGAAATAGTCACGCCACCGATAACTGCGATGGCGAGTGGCTGCAGCATTTGTGCTCCGGACCCAACACCACACGCTAGGGGGAGCATGCCAAATATAGTTGCAAGCGCAGTCATCAGGATTGGGCGCAAGCGACGCCGCCCTGCCTGGAAAATTGCATCGCGAAGGCTTAGCCCTTGAGAGATAAAGTGCTGTTGGGCATTCCGTTTAACGCTATGAAGCTAAATGGGGCCGGGCTCCTCGCTACGAGACTCGGACTGTTGTATGCGAACAAACCCGTGAGCGATGCCTGGGGTAGAAAGTTCGCGACAGCCTGGGCGCGCGCATAGCGTGCGATCTTTGCTTGTTGTTTGGCTATCGTGACATTTGATTGCGCCGCCTCTGCTCGGTGAACGCACTCCTCAAGAGTAAGCGATTGAGAAGAAGGCGTTGAGGTTGATGGGGAGAGGACGGCTGGAGACAATGCCAGTAAGCAGATGAGGAATTTGAATCTAAGCATTCCGATGCATCACACCCTGAAAATAAAAATAGCCCCTGCAACGTAGAGTTGGCAGGAGCTATCATTCCCCGGATCCGGGACGGTTAAAGGTGAGACTCCATCAACTTGAAATTTTGAATGGCTATTGTATATTCTTCCAGTTAAGCATGGCAACCACTGCTTTGGGTGCGAAGGAGGCGATTCGCCATCCCGAAGGTGGTAAGGCCCATGTCGGCGATGGAATCCGCCGGAACGCCATTCCCATGGAAAGGCTAATGACTCCTGGCTCTTGCCGGGAGTTTTTGTTTTTTAGCATGTCTCTCGAACCGACCAGCCTGGAAACGGTCGATGAGCTCTATGCGTTTGTTGAGTCAGCAGTTCATCGAACGGGGTTAGCCCTTGACGCGGATGCACTTTATCGCCCATGGGCGCGAGCTGTATCTGCCGAGTGCAAGGACGTGAAATGGTTTTATCCCAGTCGACCACTGTCCGAACAAGTGTTGCGCCACCTCACGAACTTCGCCCATCGCCCTTTGCCGGCCAAAGGCTTATTACTTTTTGAGTTGGGCAAATTGGTAGCGGTGGTGGATGTCGATGGCGTGGGCGGCAGCACCCGCCCGGACCATCTTGGCAGCATAGTTCAACAAGCGTTTGCCACTAGATTTCGATCAGGCCCCAAGAGCTCAACTGAGGTCCAAACCCAGTCTACGAATCCCTATCAAATCTTGGGGGCTAACGAGATAGATACAGAGGAGGAGATCAAGCGAAAGTACAAACAAATGGTGTTGCAGTACCATCCAGACCGGGTCGCGCATTTGGGGTCTGAACTACAAGACCTTGCCTCTAGGAAGACCAAGGAAATCAACGCAGCATTTGCGGCCATAAAACGTCTTCGCGGCTTTTAGCCACCTTAGAGAAGATACTCAATCTGCCATGGTGAATTCAGGCGCTTATCTCCAACCAGCTGACTGAGCGCTCGGTGGTATGCTACCTCTTCATCTTTGCTTTGCAGATATCGGCGCAAGGCATCATGCTTCAAGGCATACCTCTCCATGTTTTCTGCCAGACGCTCGAACAGAGCCGATTCGAATGCAATTAATCGTTTGGCCAAGGCCTGATCGTTGACCTTCTCCAACAGCAGACTCAAATGAGGCAGACACAGGACAGGGACCGCGCCACTCACCGCGTCATGGTTGGTGGCAAAATCATCCAGGAGTTTCTGGATTGCTCTTTCTTGCGTTACTTGTTGCTCGCGACACGCGCGACACTTCTTTGCATCGGTAACAAGATCTTTCGTGCGAAGACCGTCAACCTGTGAAGAGTCACTTTCCGTGAGTGCATTCAGTTTACGGCTTAGCGTCATCAGAACTTTGAAGTAGGATCCAGAGATCCCTTGTGGGGATGAGATCCCCGAATACTGCCAAGTATGGAGTGAACATAGCCCTCCATTTTCTGCCAGCTGCGATCTCGTTTCTGCGTTTACGAGAATTTCAAACTGAAATTTCGCCATAAACTTAAACATGACATCGGCAGTGTGAGAGCACACTACGCATGACTGGCGCGTGGCTTGCATTAATTCTGCGTCAGGCATTCTTTGGTGGTGTGTTTGGGCAAGAGCGGCCTTCTGGTCCTTAGTCGGAGAGTCTTCAATCAGGCCTTTCCGGAACGCCCACAGGCTGTCGAGAAGCTCCTCAAATGACGCATGCGCCGCGTCTTGCGTGGTCCCTTTACCCTTCGTCCCAGAAACGTTTTCATCCGAGGGAGCGCCCGGAGAACTGGAAGTCATTTGAAGCTCTCCCACAAGCGACATCGCAAGTTTGCTAGTCCGTAACAAAAACTCGACAGTCTTATCGCTGGTCAAGAACTCGGTGAGGCTTTCTTCGAGTTCCGGTAACCCCGACTGCGTTAGTTGATCTGCAGATCCAGTAAGCTTTGCCTGCAATCCAAGCAGGGCAGAAACAGGAAAGAGTCGCGGCTCGGATAGAGAAAGTACAGCCTTCAACTTGTTCCTTAGGAATGAAAGCACTTGCTCACGCTGTGCGGTAGAGACAAGATCCGATTTGTTGACCACGAAGAAAATCTTCCCCACATGCTCACGAACTTTGAATAGGAATTCGAGTTCCTCGCGTCCTAGGGGTGAATCGAAGCTCGTTATAAAGATCACCGCGTCCGCACTCGGCAAGAACGCTTCCGTCGTTTTGGTATTTTCGGTGATGACCGACCCCACACCCGGCGTATCAACGAAATACAATCCACGTCTGAGGAAATCGGATGGCAGTTGGACCTCGGCTGCGGCAATGTCCATTTGGTTGCCAGGATTTCCGGTCTCCGTAACATACATGGGTAGTTCGTCGATGCGCGCCTCAGTTCCGAATTGAGTGCCGGCGTACTGAATCATGACGCGCTCTGGATTTCCGTATGCAACTTTCGTAATGACTGAAGTCAACGGAACTAGACCCACTGGGAGGCGATCCATTCCTAGGATCGCGTTCATCAGCGAGCTTTTTCCCCGGCTGAACTGCCCAACAACAGCAAGAGTGAAACGATCGTCTGCGAGTCTTGCAAGCAACTCCTGGCATTTTCGATGTGCTTCGTAATTGCGCTGACTGTTGATCAGCGCCAGTGTCTGTCGAAGTATGGACGCCAACTTGAGCTTCAAGCGTTCGTAGTCATGTAGACGGTCTACCGCTCGCGAAGGCAGGGGATTCAATGTGATTTGATTGCTTTCCATTTTGCACCATCGAATTCCTGTTTAGGATTGAGCGGTCGCCATCGTTCATAAGCTCGCTGTCCGGCATACCGCGCGCTCGCACCAAGTTCGTTCTCAATCTCAAGCAGGCGATTGTATTTGGCGATTCTTTCACCCCTGCAGACTGAACCCGATTTGATTTGTCCGGTCCCCGCGGCTACGGTTAAATCCGCGATCGTGGTGTCGTCCGTTTCTCCTGACCGATGGGAAACCACAGCCGTGTAGCCGTTCCGGTGGGCCAAGTCGATGCATTGAAGGGTTTCCGTAACAGTGCCGATCTGATTCAATTTGATCAGAATCGAGTTGGCGATGCCTCTCTGAATGCCTCTCTCGAAGATCTTGGTGTTCGTGACGAAAATGTCATCCGCGACTAGTTGCACCTTCGAGCCCAGGAGGGCTGTTCCGGCGCGCCACCCGTCCCAGTCGTCTTCCGCCCAGCCATCTTCAAGCGAGTAGATTGCCGGATACTTCTTGATCCAGTCCGCCCAAAGCTTTGACATTGCGTCTGAAGTGTGCAGGGACTTGTCGGATTTTCGAAACGTATAGGTGCCGGAACCAAAGAATTCGCTTGCAGCGGGGTCGAGATTGATCGCGATGTCTTCACCAGGCTTGTATCCTGCACTTTGTATAGCGGTCAGTATTAACTCCATCGACTCTTCGTTCGACCCGAGTCGCGGAGCGAAACCGCCTTCGTCCCCAACACTTGTTTCATAACCCCTGTTGTGGAGTACGTCCTTGAGTTTTTGGAATGTCTCGGACGCAGCCCGCAGAGCCTCTGCAAAGGTGGGGGCGCCAACCGGCGCGATCATGAACTCTTGGAAATCCACATTGTTGTCAGCGTGACGTCCGCCGTTCAGCACATTGAACATTGGAACCGGTAGGACGTATTCACCTTGTGGAGAAAGGTGCCGGTAAAGGGGAACTTCCTTTTCTGCCGCACACGCTTTTGCATAACCCACCGAGACTCCGAGGATGGCATTGGCCCCGAGTCGAGATTTGTTATCCGTTCCGTCCAAGGCGATCAGTTTGGAATCCAAGTTTGTTTGGTCGCCCTCAAAACCGGCAACTGCGCTGTGGATCTCCCCCACGACATTGCCAACTGCCTTGCGGACACCCCTCCCTCCGTATCGGCCCCTGTCCCTGTCGCGCAACTCGACAGCTTCTCGTTTTCCTGTAGAGGCCCCGGACGGAATCTTTGCGACGCCTTGTGCGCCGCTCTCCAAATGGACTGTGACTTGGATGGTAGGATTGCCTCGTGAATCCAAAATCTCCAGTGCGTGTAATTTTTCGATCTTCGACATAGGTGCGTCCCTCCTCCTGTAATCACATGAGCGTGGAAATGAGATTCGCTACAGATTTCGATAGCGACGAGGGGGCATCAAGGGATCCTGCAGCCTTGGGCAAGGGGACGGAATCGAACTGTCGGCTCGGCGGCAATGGGGCAATAAGGTATGTCTTGCGTGGAGTGCTACTCGAGATGAAGTTCATTGCCTTCTCCATCCGAGGCGCCGAAAAGAAAAAACTCCTGAGCACCTCGCGGTTATCAGGAGTTATCAACCCGCTTATGCGGGTGGTTTAGGGTGGACTCCATCACCCCATTCACCTTAGTTATACCATATGTCTCGCGCAGAGCAGAATGACATCCGAGCGAACTAAGATTTGAATATCCTCGGACGATGCCATAAAATTGGCATGAGCGGTGGAGTTCGCTGGATGCCGCGGTCGCGGCCAATGACTCCTGTGACGGGATCGTTACGGGATTGGCTGCGAATCAAAACCTGCCTTTAATGTTTCCCCACAAGGTCAGATAGGTCACGCGGTGTGGACAACCGAAATTCCTGCTGCTTGGTGTCGCGGACCTTTCGAATGGAGCAAAGGCCGCATGGAAAGGGGTTCTTATGTATTTGCCCAAAGTTTATGACCGTCACGCAGGCAAATATCGAATTCGATATGCCATCGTGAATATTCTGCGCGACCGGGTCGTGAACGAAGGGGCATTCAATACCTGTTTTGAAATGGAAGATGCTGAGGAGGTTATTTGCGCAATTCTTCGGCGCGGGCTGAAAAACCCCAGATTACGCCTCGCATTGGAACGTAGTCACTTGATCAATTTGGCGGGATGGCTTTCACCTCGCCCTGAATTTTACGAGGCATACCACAATCTTCAGCCGCCCGAGCATAAGGCGCTTACAGGTACTGTGGCTCAACCCATTAAAGAGGAGCGCTCCTGATACGACCGGCTTGAGATCCACCCAAACGGGTGGGTCAATTGACAAACCCAGCGGCAGGATGGGATAATTCGTCAGGTAAAATTTGCAGCATGGGTGTTGGAGTTCGCCTTTTAACCGCCTAGCTGATTGGGCAGATGACTCCTGTGAGGTTTCGTCGTTAAGGGGAGTTACCTGCGCGCTTTTGAATACCCGCGACCGAACCCTCACAACAATCAAATAGCCGGAGGAGAACCAGTGTTCGTCTCTTCGAGATGAACGCCAGGTCTGCCGAAAAATGGCTTTCCGCAGCATTTTGTTCACCGAAGTAGTTCCAGCGATACCAGCCGAACCCCCTCCCTTCTTTGGTGATTTAAACCTTGGAAAGATTGTGGACAGCATCACTGGAGGCTGGAAGGACTATAACCTTGCGCCCTTCTATTACCTGCCACTAAAGGACCTGGATACTATCGCCTACCGCCAAGAAGTCATGCGCGACATCACAGACACGGGTTTAATGAAAACCCTCACTGACTTCACCAATCAGATGCGCACGGTGCGGCAGTGTCTGGAGGAAGCGAAAAAGGTCGAATTTTACAACTATGCGAAGGAGCGCCGCTTCTTAAGCGCAGCAGAAGTCTACGG
Organism: Terriglobia bacterium; assembly: GCA_030036915.1. GTDB lineage: Bacteria > Acidobacteriota > Terriglobia > UBA7540 > UBA7540 > Bog-366. The sequence continues at coordinate 3,555 of JASHSC010000686.1, read as the reverse complement.
CAGGGCAGTAGAGTGTCTCCAGGATGGGCTGCGAACGGCTGAGTTGAAATCACGAGGATTTCGTGGGTTCAACGACTACCTGACAGAATACGTGGATTCATTCTCCTTCCAGATTCTCAGATCAGAATCCAGGAAATTGATCTCGGATTTGTCCAGTGTCCGTTACGGATTGCTCCTGGACAGCGGAAGGGTGACTGTTCGCCCATTCTCCGACGAAATTGACTACAGTGCCGCTGTTGAGGCAACTTTTGAAAAATTCAGACGTGAAGCGACCGGAAAGTACTTGCTCGAGTCAGCGGGATGGGACGGGATGAACCATATCGAGGCCCAGATACAGGATCGCGTGGCACTTATGTATCCCGAGATTTTTGCAGCATTGGACAAGTTCGCAAGCACACATGCGGATTTTGTCGATGAAACTGTTTTACGTTTTGACCGAGAGATCCAGTTCTATATTGCCTATCTCACGTTTCTTGAGAAATTTCGTCCCGCCGGATTGAGTTTCTGCCAACCCCAGGTTTCAGGTACTTCGAAGAAGGTGCGCGTCCGAGAGGCATTTGACTTGGCCTTAGCCGACAAACTCATTGGCGAAGGGTCTATGGTCGTGCCCAATGGTTTTTGTCTCGCCGGTCGGGAGCGAGTCTTCGTGGTGTCAGGCCCGAACCAAGGAGGCAAAACGACCTTTGCCCGCATGTTTGGTCAGGTGCATTATCTGGCCAGCCTCGGTTGCCACGTTCCTGGCAAGGATGCCCGACTCTTCCTTTTTGATCGTCTTTTCACTCACTTCGAGAAAGAAGAAGACATTACAAATCTTCGAGGGAAGCTTCAGGATGATCTGGTTCGAATCCATCAGATACTTGAAAACGCGACATCCAGCAGTTTGCTCATTATGAACGAAATGTTCTCCTCAACCACTCTTAAGGACGCCGTGTACCTCAGCAGGAAAATCATGTCGAGAATATCATCATTGGATGTGCTCGGTGTTTGGGTGACTTTTCTCGATGAATTAGCCTCCTTCAATGAAAAAACGGTGAGCGTCGTGAGCGGGGTCGATGCCGCAAACCCTGCAGTTCGAACGTTTAAAGTGGAGCGAAGGCCTGCCGACGGCCTGGCGTATGCGCTTGCTATCGCGCAAAAACACCGGGTTACGTATGAACTGATCAAGGAGCGGATCAACGCATGAGGCCGCTATTGATGTATCGGGACCGGGATTTTGAGCCCGACCAATCAGTGCGAGAAGCAATGCATCCCTTTCGAAAAGAATCAGGGCGTTTTAGGCGAATACCGTTCCAGGAGCAGACCCTGGTGCAAGATTTGGAATTGGATAAACTCTTCCGGGCGATGGCCGGCGACGACGAGTTCTTGTTTGCGGTCGCCAGGAAAGCCGTCTTCGATGGTTTTCAGAATGGCGCGGACGCGATCCTCTATCGCCACCACGTACTGCAAGATTGCTTGAAAAATCCGGTAGTCATCGGTGAGCTTTATAACCTCGCGGTGGAAGCGACTGTGCGGTCAAGGAAGCATTGGTATGACAGCCATTACCCGTCCTCGATGCTGTATGGCTCGCTGGATGTATTGAGTGCGCTGCTAGACATGCTCAAGACGTTGAGGGGCATTGCTGAGAATGAGGCTTCCAAGTTTGACTCAGACGGCTTTACGGGTTTGTTCGCGACGCTGAAGACGGAGCTGGCCGACGACTACTTGAGGGTCATCGAAGGCTACCTTCTGGATCTCAAGTTTCGGAATGGAATGTTGTTCAGTGCCGAACTTGGTGAGTGGAACGAGAGCACGGGTTTTGTGCTGCGCCAATACCATGGCAAGAATCCTTCTTGGTTGCAGCGCCTATTCGGCAAGAAGCCGAGTGGATATACATTCGAGCTTGATGAGCGCGACGAAGCCGGGGCTCGAATTCTTTCCGAAATGCGACACCAGGCTATCACCCGCGTCGCCGTGACGCTGGCTCGATCAGCGGGTCATATCGTGGGCTTTTTTGAGATGCTGCGAACCGAGCTTGCCTTCTACGTTGGTTGCCTTAACCTTCACAGCCGGCTCTCTGGAAAGGGAGAACCCATTTGCTTTCCCGTTCCTTCACCCTCAGGCTCCCATCGTCTGAGCTTCAGAGGGCTTTACGATGTTTGTCTAGCGCTCCACCTGGAGAAAAGGGTGGTAGGGAATGCAGTCGAGGCTGACGGAAAAACCTTGATGATCATCACGGGCGCCAACCAAGGTGGCAAATCCAGTTTTCTTCGCAGCATGGGTCTCGCACAGCTCATGATGCAGTGTGGCATGTTCGTGGGAGCCGAGGAGTTTTACGCGGAGCTCTGCCCAGCCATGTTTACTCACTATAAGCGCGAAGAGGATTCGACAATGAAGAGCGGGAAGTTCGACGAAGAACTGGCAAGGATGAGCAAGATTATCGACCATGTGACTCCGGGTTCGATAGTTCTATTCAACGAATCGTTCGCTGCGACAAATGACCGTGAGGGATCGGAGATCGCACGACAAATCGTCAGAGGCTTGCTGGAAAAAGGCATCAAAGTGTTCTTCGTAACGCATCTTTTCGATTTCGCTCATGGGTTCTTCCAGCAGAAGCTGGACCATGCCGTTTTTCTACGCGCGGAAAGAAAGGATGACGGCACGCGGACTTTCAGAATCCTTGAGGGCGCGCCGTCGGAAACAAGCTATGGCGAAGACCTTTACCGCGAAGTTTTTGGAGACAAACAAAGAGAAGATTCACTCGTCGATACCAGTACGGTCGTCAGAGCATGAATCGCATGAATCGAAAGTGCCACTGGGTGCAGCTCTGCTCATAGCGTGCCGCAAGTGAAGACTGGGTATGCCGGCGCGTTCGTTTTCATTGGGCCCTAATTTCACGCCGGTGGGATTGTGAGCTGACTGGGGTTTTCTGTACCAGGTGAATTCTCTCTCACTTCACTTTGTACATAAAACCCCAGTCAGCTCTCAGTTCCGCCGAGAGGATTACAGCATGAGATTGAAACCAATACGTCCGGAGCACGGCATCATGCATGAAATCGTTGATTTCTCCGAACAACTTATCTGCCCCGCGCTCGACGGTGCGGACGGCGCGCAGGTGAGGGAAGGATTGGAGTCGAGTATCTCCGTGCCATGGCCAGAGCCAGCTTACTCATCGATGCAGCGGTGCTGAAGATCCTGTTTGAATCGATCGCCATTTTTCCGCGGCGATTGCTAACCTATGCGCCTTGATCAAAATGCTCGCGCTGGCTTTGTCATAGCACCATTAATGGCGGCCACTTATTGACTTGCGGCACGGTTGGCAACGCTAGGACTGCATTCCGCCTCCTCACGAAGAGCGGAGACGGATGGAAGTGGTTTCGCCTGAAACCCACCCCATGGTCAATCAGCGGGCCCCACTTGGTGAAGTCAAGCTGGCGTTCGAAAAGGCGCGCCAGGCGGTCGTAGGCGGGCCAGGTATCCAGGAAGAAACCTTCCCGGGTCAACCCTTGGCTGAAGGTGGCGAGAAAGCGGGCGGGAAGCCGGGTTTCGCCGAAGTTGAGATGGATCGGGTGGATTTGG
>JASHSC010000685.1 GCA_030036915.1 Terriglobia bacterium | reverse complement strand
CCGTCCACTTGAGCATGCCAAATCACCTCGCCGTCACCGAGCACTGCGTAGAGATCTTTATCCTCCGTGCCGAATACGAGAGGGGCTCCACCAATGATGTCAGCGACTGCCGCGGGGCTGATACGGTAATTCGTCGCAGTGACTTCAAACCGCAGACGGCCGTTGACATCGACGGCGTAGAGATGGCCACGCGAATCGGTCATGATCACATCATTCGTGTCTTTGCCGTCCAGGTCAGCGGTGGTAATCATGCGGAAGCCGCTGGCCTTCCCGCCGCGAGCGTATTTCCAAAGGCGTGCGCCGTCGCGATGAAAACAATAGATGGAGCCTTCGTTGTCGGCAGCGACAATGCGGGGTTCATCGCCGTGCTGGAAGACCACGGGAACGGCGCCTGCGCCGGTCGGCATATCCATCTGCATGCTTGAAATGACCTTCCCGCCCGGCGCGATGAGGTGGATGCGTCCCGATGCGCCCGTAATCAGTATGCCCTCAGCGTGCTGAGCGTTCGGGAAGGGAACGGGCTGCTCGATGGCTTCGCCGGAGTCGTAGGTCCACTCGGGAGTGGCCACATGTTGCGCCAGCGCAAGCGGGGATGCCAGGGCTACAAGGACAAAATAGAGCCGTAATCTGAATATAATGACGTTTACCTCGCCGCAAAAAAACTATCACGTCACGTTGTAGGGGTCAAAAATTTCAATCTCCTTCAAGGCGAAAGCAATCGGTTCGGAAGGGGTCTCCCAAATTTTCCGGGTCGAAATTTCAGAGTCAAAGGTTCAGTTGTCCGGTATCATTTGGGAATAGCCCCGGGGGTTCTTCCTCTCGGGGTTGCAGGAGGCTTGCGTGATGCGGATTGCCGTTTCGGTTGCGGAGAAAGAGAAGACGGCCGGCACAGATTCGCCGTATTTCAAGGCACTGCTGGCCGTGGGCGTCGAACCTGGTGAAATAGAGCTTGTTTCCGCCACCGACTCACGCCGCGTGCGCGCCGATGATTACGACGGGGTTTTGTTCACAGGCGGGGAAGACGTTGATCCCGTGTTTTATGGTGAGGAAAAGCGTCACGAAAGTGTGCACGACAACCACGCCCGTGACGAATTCGAATTTGCGCTGCTGGCGGGAGCCTTGGCGCGGCGTGCCCCAATCCTCGGCATCTGCCGCGGCGTGCAGATGATCAACGTGAAGTTTGGCGGAACACTCTATCAGGACATGAAAGAGGACGCTGAGCCTGAGACCGAGCACAGGCAGACAGACGTCGGAAAAACCCGGCAGGAACCTTCACACTCTGTGTTGGTGACCGACACAGAATCTCGCCTCGGAGGCATCATGCAAGGGACCTGCCGGGTCAACAGCCTGCACCACCAGGCGGTTAAACGCCTGGGGCGCGGCCTGAAAGTCACGGCGCGCTCCGAGGATGGTTTTGTCGAAGCCGTAGAGTCGGCTGCGGATTATCCTTTCTTGATGGCCGTGCAATGGCACCCGGAGGAGATGGTGGACAGTTCTGCCGAGCAGCGTCAGATTTTCACGCGCTTCGTGGCGAAATGCCGCGAAGGCGCCCGGCATACGTGACTCCGGTGATTAAAGGGGAGTAACCTGCACACTCCTTTGTCATGCGCTTTCACGGAGAGAAAAGCGATCGATGAACTTGCGATCGAACCAAAGGGAATGCAGGAGATGATGGAGAAATGGTCAAGCTCAAAATGTTTCTCAAACCGACGTGTACGACCTGCCGCAAGGTAAAAGGTCTCTTGCGGGAGATGGGCGCCCAATTGGAGGAGCATAACCTGGGAAAGGACCGCTTAACCGCCGAGCAGCTCGACGCGTTGATCGGTCCGCGCAACTACCTGGATTTTCTGAATCCGCGGAATGAACTCTATCGACAACGGAAAATGAAGGAACACCCGCCCAAGCGTGATGAGGCGCTAAAGCTCATGGCGCAGGAACCAAACCTGATTCGAAGGCCCATCGTAATTCGCGGCGGTCAAATGGTCCTAGGCTTTGATGAAGACGCTCTGCGCAAGCTCGCGAAATAGGCATGGCTTGTGCGGATGATACTCTGAATCCCGACTGCTGGTTCCCGCTTGCCTGACACACCTCTCAAGAAGATTCTCCTCGAAATTCTTCGCCGCGATGGTCCGATGACCTTTGAGCGCTACATGGGGCTTTGTCTCTATCATCCCGATTATGGGTATTATACGCAGGGGCCCGAACGCACGGGAGTGACCGGGGATTACTTCACCAGTTCTGATCTTCATCCCGTGTTTGCCCGCCTGGTGGCGCGGCAGGCCGCGGAGATGTGGGAACTGATGGGGCGGCCGAAGCCATTCGTGTGGGTGGAAATGGGCGCCGGACGCGGACTCTTCGCATGTGATTTCCTAAGCTGGTCGAAGGGCGCGCTACCGGAATTCACCAAAGCGCTCGAATATATCGCCATTGAGCCCGGCGGGGTGCAACAGCAACGCATCAAATCTCGCCTGGCAAGCGCGGGCCTTGAGCACAAGTTCCGGCTGCGCAGCAACCTCGAGGAGCTTGAGCCGGTTTGTGGTTGCTTCTTCTCCAATGAGCTTGTTGACTCCTTTCCTGTGAGCGTGGTCACTCGTACGCACGGACATCTCAAGGAGATATATGTCACGGCGGATGGTAACGACCTCCGGGAAAAAGCCGGCCCCATCAGTGACCCCGCCGTCGCCGCATACGTCGCCCGCTACGCGCCCCAGCTCGAGGAAGGGCAGCGCGTGGAGGTGAGCCGTTTCGCCCAAGCGTGGATGAAATCCGTGGCGGCGAAATTGATCGGCGGATTTGTTTTAACGATCGACTACGGCGACATGGCGAACCGGCTGTTTACCGCCGACCGTCCCCGCGGCACCCTGCTTGCCTACCACGCGCATACCGCGACGGAGGATTTCTTCGCCACCCCCGGGGAAAGCGACTTGACGGCGCACGTGAATTTCAGCGCCCTGTCCGACACGGGGAAAGCGGAGGGACTCGAGTTTGCGGGATTTACCACGCAGGAAAAATTTCTGATGGCCCTCGGCGAAGCCAACCAATTTGCGGACATTTGCGATCCGGGACAGACCGCCAGAGAAATGTTTAATAAGAGATTAAAACTCAAAACATTAATATCTCCCGAGGGTATGGGAACTATCTTTAAAATTCTTCTTCAAAGGCGCGGGCTGGGCGGGACGCAGCTAACGGGGTGGAAGTATGCGCGCGCGGAAGCGGGCGGGCCTGCGCGGGAGTCTTAACTCGACTGAGTTGGCGGCTTGAAGGGCTTCTGGATGTAGCGATTTGCTTCATCCAGCGCCCCCTGAGTATTGTCATTGGTTTGCAAAGCGCGTTGATATTCATTCAGTGCGCGGTCGCGCTGGCCTGTTACGTCGAAGATTTCACCCAGTTTCAGGTGCGCCCAGACTTCAGTCCATTTGGGGTTCAGGTCGCCATCCAAAACGCGACGGAATTCCTCCATGGCCGCATTATAGTTACGCAGTTTAAAATGGATTTCCCCCAGGCGGTAATGCGCCAGCGAACTGTTGCTGTTGATCTCGAGCACGTCCTGGTACTGCTTGATCGCGTCGAGGTAAGCCTGTTCCTGCACCAGTTGATCGGCGCGAGCCATCTCCACCTGGTATTTTGTCTGGTCATCGTATTTCAGGATGCGGCTGGCGGGGTCCACCAAAACCTTCAAGGGTTTGGTGCGAGTGTCAATGGTGAAGTCGGCGGTGGTTCCCTCCATTTCAATCCGTTCTGTAACGGGCCTGGAACCCTGGCACATCACGCGCACCTCCACGGGCATGCGGAAAATGTCCAGATCTTGTTGCATCTTGCCCACCACCTGATACCCTTTTTGTAACCTATAAACAGCCCAGGAACGTTTGAATTGGGGCACGCCGGTGGAGTTCACCCACTGCGCGAAGAAGAAAGTGAGTTCCTGCTTGGAGCTCTTCTCCGCGAGGCGCTGAAACTCATCGGTGCTGACCGTTTTCCACGCATACTGCTGGGCGAGCGCCTTCAGAGTCTGATGGAAGGCATCATCGCCAATTACCCATCGAAGCATGTGAAAAACCATGGCGCCTTTGTCAAATACAATCGACTGATACTCCGGGGTGAACTCATGCAATTGTGCCGCCTGATCGATGGGCGCTACCTCTTCATGCGTCAGTGCACCAACTGCCGTCTCCGCCATCAGGTCTTCGAAGGCCGCTTCGCCGGCGGATTCCTGCACATAAAGCGCTTTGGAGTATTCGGCGAGGCCTTCGTCGAGGAATGCGTCGTTGAGAGTCGCGGGGCTCACCAGGCATCGCCACCACAGGTGCGATAGCTCGTGGGCCAGCAGGCGGTAATTCACTGGGTTCGTAAACGCCCGCGAGGCAAGTGCCACGATGCCGGGAGTCGTGTAACCGCCCACCGTATCGTCGCTGATCTCAACAATTGAAAGGTGAGCGTCGGGCAGCGGGCCGAAGATGTCGCTATAGAAGGCTAAAATCTTGGCCGCCGTATCGCCATAACTTGCGGCGAAGCCTTCATGGCCGGGTTTAAGGTAGAGCGCGATGTCCGCGCCGATTGCCGTGGA
>JASHSC010000684.1 GCA_030036915.1 Terriglobia bacterium | reverse complement strand
CGGTTTGGCCGGAGCTGCCCACCTGGCGATCCATGGGCAACCAACCGCTGTCGCAGATGGGGCGGGAGGCGGCGAGCTCGGCGCCCAGAGCGTCGGCAAGCTTCTTGGCGAGGTCCAGGTTTTCAGGTGCTTTGATGCCGCGGCCCACGGCAACAATCAGCTCCGCCTGGGTCAGGTCAACGGCCTGCTTGGCCTCGCGGAATCGCTCGCCGGGCTTGGCGCGAATCGCCCCCGCGGCAATCTCCACCGTTACAGGCTTGATGGGCGCCGGGGTCGAGGCTGCGATTGGGCCGCGCTGCACTGAATCCTCGCGAAACGCCGCGGCCTGAAACGAAACGAAGTATGGTGCATCGCCCGCGCATTCCACGTCGGCGCAAAATTTTCCCTGGAAAACCTGGCGAACGAAGATGAGCTTGCCGTTTTCGCTTCGATAAGACAGACAATCGCCTACCAGGCCACGCTGGAGCATCGCGGCGAGCTTGGGAGCGAAGTCACGCACTTGGTAGGTGTGGCTGAAGACAACGAAGCGGGGCTTTTGCTGCTCGATCACCGCGCGCAAGGCAAGCGCGTATCCATCCGCGGTGTATTCTGCGAGCTGCGGCGAATCAACGGTCAGCACCTGCTCCACCGCGGCGGCGGCAATTTCCGCGGCCAACGGCGCGAGGTTGCTTCCTAGAAGCACAGCGCGGACAGAGCCGCCCACGCTGCCCGCCATGTGCTGGCCGGCCGCCAGAGCCTCCCACGTGGCGCGGGTCAGCTTGCCGCCTTGGTGTTCAGCGAATACCAGAAGATCCGACATGATTCAGTATTTGTGGCATGGCCATCCTGGCCATGCGCAGGGGCAGGATGCCCGTGCCACGTCATTACTCCCCCTCCACCGTCGGCCCCGCCATCGCCGGCGCAGGTGGTTCGGCCGCGGCAGGCTCCTCTGCCTTCGGGTCTTCCACCGGAGCGGACCTCTCGGGTTTCCCCGGCCGCGCAACTCGCTTGGGCCTGACGCTGGTCGAGGTAAAAGATTCCAGCACCTCGCAAACCAATTCCAGTGGAATGGACTTATAAAAATTCCCCGCCTCGAACCTCTTGATTTGATCGCGCCACAGTGGATTGGTGCGCGCCTTCTCCAGCGCCTTGTGGTCACGCCAGAAAACCAGCCATAGATATTCAGGCTTACGCGCCTCAAAAATACGGATAAAGTGCGCTCCCATGCAGCCATCGATTTTCTTCAGCGAGGGAAGCGTCATCTGGCGGCCGAACTTTTCATAGTCTTCCACGCGCTTCTTGCGGGCGCGCATTCTCCAAATGTGCACGAACATGGTGAACCTCCTGTGCCTAAATCACGCGCGCCTCATTTTTCAGCTTGTCCGCGAGGCGCGCGGCCATCTCCTTGGCGCTTCCCTGCAGGAATTCTGTTTGAGCCGCCTTCACGGGCGTATACACCTTCACGATTCGCTGGCGTAGGGCCAGGTCATCGGCGGTCAGCTCCAATTCCGCCGCAGTGAGCTTCTTCATGGGCTTGGATTTTGCGGACATGATGCCCTTCAGCGTGGCGTAACGCGGCTTATTGATTCCGGATTGAATCGTCACCACCGCGGGCAGCGGCAAAGCGATCCACTGGAACCAGCCGCTTTCGAGTTCGCGCTTCACGCGCAGCGAGCTGCCTTCCACCTGAATCTCCATAATGATGGTCGAGTGCGGCAAGCCCAGGAATTCCGCGAGCACCACGCCGGTTTGCGCCGCGCCGAAATCGTCGGACTGCAAGCCGGTGAGAATCAGGTCGGGCTTCTCTTTTTCGATAGCCTTGGAGAGCGCGCGCCCGATGCCGTAAGCGTCAAGCGAGGCGAAGGCAGGATCGTCAAGGTGCAGCGCGCCGTCGGCGCCCTTGGCCAGCGCCTCCTTAATCGACTGCTGTGCGCGCGCTGGTCCGAGCGAGGCCACAATCACCTCGCCGCCGTGCTTTTCCTTCAGTCGCAGGCCTTCTTCCAGAGCGTAGATGTCCGGCTCGTTGACTTCAAAGCTCAGGTCGGCTTCCTGAACCCAGGTGGACGCAGAATTCAGTTTAAGCGCTGAATCCCGGGCGGGAACCTGCTTGATGCAAACGACGATTTTCATGGGCTTCTTCTGTAATCCTCTTGTGCAAGCAAAGAAGCAGCTTCACATCAACGGCACGATAAGGCGTGTGACATTATAAGCGAATTGCGGAAGCCGCGCAGAGGATTAGCGCGGGGCGCAGAATCTTACCTGTTGCATCTGTCTCCATAAAGCCCGGACGAGGCCCAATGGGTGTATGATATAGAGGATATGAGCGTCTTCAGCCCAATCTACGCCGAGATTATTGACTTTATCGCCGCAGGAACAACGCCCCAGTCAGTGGCGGATTTCCTACCGTCCGCCGAGTCTCAACGGAAACTGGCAGCTCTGATGGAACGCGAAAAGACAGGCTCCCTGTCGGCGGAAGAGAAGTCGGAGATCGATCACTTCATAGAGCTGGAGCACATCTTGAGAATGGCCAAGGCTCGGGCCCGCCAAATCGTTTCCCGTGGCAAGTGATATCAACGAGGAATTGCGCGCAGAGATTTCACGGCGTGCCGACCATCGCTGTGAATATTGCCTCATCCATCAGGACGACGCTGGCTTCCCGCACCAGATTGACCACATTGTCAGTCGCAAACACGGCGGGTCCTCCGCGCCGGACAACCTTGCGCATGCCTGCGTAATCTGCAATCGGTACAAAGGGAGTGATGTGGCTTCCGTCGCGTCCGGTAGTGGACAAGCACTGCGGCTTTTCCATCCTCGGCGCGACCGCTGGGGGGAGCATTTTCGGATTGATGGTGCGCGAATTGAACCGATTACAGATATCGGCGCGATCACAGCCCGCCTGCTGCGGTTCAACGCCCCGGAGCGAATCCTTGAGCGCCGTCTGCTGCAAAGTTTGAAGCGGTACCCGACTCGGGCCGACGAAGTATAAGAAAATTCGCTGGAAACTGCCGGCCCCGCAAGCGCATCAAAGCCGACTGAGGAGGGCATGCCAATTCCCTTCCGGCCCCCACGTCACATTCTTGCCCCGAGCATTGGTTCGGCCACGCTTCTGGCTGGATGCATGTTGTGGGCTCAGGCCAATCCGCCGCTCACCAGCAAGTGGACACCGGGCGCCATTCCCATCGGCGGGGGCATCGTGATTGCCGTTCTGCCCGCCGTCACTGGCGAGCCTTTTACCGCCGATAACAATTCCCGCCAGGTGATGCTGATTAACGGGGAAAAAATCACCTACGAATCGCACTCCATCGTTGCGCGCGATTCTCTGGGACGCATTGCCACACGCACTGCCGCCTCCCCGCATGTTCCTTTGGCGGACGGAAGTGGCGAAGGATTCCTGCCTGGCGGCGGCAGCATTCGCGACCCTGCAGCGCGGATGGAACTAAGCTGGGTCGCTGGCGCTACTCCGCAGGCTGACAATATTGTACTGAAAAACCACATCCCTGCACCGCCGCCACAATCCGGGCCGTCAACCCTGACCGTCTGCGAGCGCGAAAGTGGCAAAACGCCGCGCCTTCTCAAAGGTGTAACTAAACGGATCGAAGACCTGGGAGAAAAGACCATTCAGGGCATCGACGCGCAGGGGTGCCGCGTCACCACGCTTATTCCGGCGGGAGCCAGTCTCAACGACCGGCCATTTACCATTACGGACGAAACGTGGGTTTCGCCGGAGCTTCGCATCACCCTGCTACATGTCTTTCACGACTCCAACGGGGAGGATCGCATCGAGCAACTCGACCACATCACTCCTGGCGAGCCCGACCCTTCCCTGTTTGAGCCTCCTGCGGATTACCATCTCCACGATTTGGACGCCCAAAGGGAGAAGGAGGAGGAGCAGACGCAATTCACCGTCCAGCCTGGCCAGCCCGAGGCCGAAATGCTGGCCGGCAATTGGGAGACGGATGACCCGTTTTCAAGCCCTCCGGCGCGAATGGGGATTCTCCTCACGTTGGCGGCCAATCGCCGTGTGCCGTTACGTGAAAATGGAATAACCGGAAACGGTCCCCAGAGGTTTCAGGACTTCGAAATCGACGTCTACTTGCGGGCGGGGGGCGAAGAAAAACGAGGTTTCTTTGACACCCGCGACGGGCAGAACGCGACATGGGATGGAAGCCGTCTGACCGTCGCTTTCAAGGGAGACAGTCCGACCGCCTTCGTGCAGGGAAATTTGCGTCTGGATTTGAGTTTCGATAAACAAATGGGTCTGTGGACGGGAAGCTACACGCGCGGTAGCGTGACCAAGCAGGTCCGCCTGACGCGCCCCGGCGCATCAAAAAAACCGCAATCGAATCCCTTTCTGGGTGGCTGGTCGGAGAGCGACAAGTGGCCGCACGGCAACCCTCCACCCGACCTCAAATGTGTTCATATCGCCAAAGGTTCGGATGGAGCGCTGGTTGCATGGCGTGACACGAAAGATGCGGGAACCATTAATCCGTTGGAAGGCTACGATGTGTTAAGCATCGGGGAAAGTGACGGAGACGCACTGGGCGTCACAATCGACCGTGGCGCCTTGACATTGCAGGAAGGGATCCATTGGGCGGGCCTAGCCGGCCAGTTGCCCGTGAAATTCACCGGAAAGCTTTCGCCCGATGGAACACAAATTATTGGTTCCTGGGTGACACACATCCCCGAGTCGTGGGGTGAGCCTGCGGCTCCGCAAGAGGAGAAACCGTCCGAGCCGGCCCTCACCTCCACCTTCAC
>JASHSC010000066.1 GCA_030036915.1 Terriglobia bacterium | reverse complement strand
GGTCGGCCGCGGCAGGTTTTGCAGGGAAGACCGGAAATAAGGAACCGTTCTGGCGAGGCCGTTTTCGAGGCTCACGCGGGGTTCCCACCCGAGTTTCTGGCGGGCGGCGGTGATGTCCGGCTGGCGGCGCTGCGGATCGTCCTCGGGAAGGGGTTCGTAGGCGATCAAGCTCTTGCTGCCCGTCGCCCGAATAATCGCCTGGGCGAGTTGCAGAATGGTGATTTCCTCGGGATTGCCCAAATTGACGGGGCCGATTTCATTGGAAATGAGCAAGCGATAGAGGCCTTCCACCAGGTCGCTGACGTAACACAGGCTGCGGGTCTGGGCGCCCTTCCCGTAAACGGTTAGCGGCTTTCCCTGAAGCGCCTGGACCATGAAGTTGGGCAACGCACGCCCGTCATCCAGGCGCATGCGCTCACCGTAAGTATTGAAGATCCGGACGATGCGTGTCTTTACCTGGTGCTCGCGATGATAGGCCATCGTGATCGCCTCGGCAAATCGCTTGGCCTCATCGTAGACGCTGCGCGGGCCAATGGGATTGACGTTGCCCCAATACTTCTCGGTTTGAGGGCTTACCTCCGGGTCGCCATAAATTTCGGAGGTGGAGGCGAGCAGGAAGACGCTTCCCTGGGCCTTTGCCAGGCCCAATGCATGGTAAGTTCCCATCGCCCCGACCTTCAGGGTATGAATCGGGTGTCGAGCGTAGTCCTTAGGGCTAGCAGGCGAGGCGAAGTGCAACAGGTAGCGCACCGGCCTGTCAGGTGGGGGCTCGGACGCCCGCACGAGCAGGGCCGGCAAGTCGATGGGGTGGGTCACATCGTGGTTCAGAAAGTGGAACCGCCGCTCGCCCACTAGGTGCCGGATGTTTTCCATCCTTCCGGTAATCAGATTGTCCAGGCAGATGACTTCGTGCCCCTCTGCCAAAAGGCGGTCGCAGAGATGCGAGCCCAGGAATCCCGCCCCGCCGGTAACCAGAGTCAGGGGCCGGAGATTTTCGCTGGAAACGGAATTCGCCATTACGCGCGCCGTGCCTTTCGATTCTGAATTGTCGAAATTATTTCACAGCGGTTCCCGTGGTGGTGTGAGTGCCCGCGGGTTTCGACTCTCCCCGCCCGACGGAAAAATATTCGAATCCAGCCTTATGAACGGCCTCAGGATCATAAAGATTTCTGCCGTCCACCAAAACCGGGACTTCCATCGCGCCGCGCAGTCGAGCCAGGTCGAGTTGGCGGAACTCTTCCCATTCCGTCAGCAGCAGCAAGGCGTGCGCCCCCTGGGCCACTTCATAAGCCGACGTACAGTAGCTGATTTGTTCCGATGCAGGAATCACTCGTTGGGTATTGGGAATTGCCTGCGGATCGTACAAGCGCAGGATACTTCCTTCCTCGCGCAAGGTTTCGATGATCTTCAGGCTCACCGCTTCGCGGATATCGTCGGTTCCGGCCTTAAAAGCCAAGCCCAAAACACCCAGGGTTTTTCCTCGCAGATTCCAAATGGCCTGCCGCACCTTGCCCACAAACATTTCGACGCGGCTTTGGTTGATGTGCTCCACTTCCTGAAGCAGAGAGAAATCTACGCCGTGTTCTTCCGCCAGGTGAATGAACGCGCGCAGGTCCTTGGGAAAGCAGTAGCCTCCGTAGCCGATTCCGGCGTCGAGGAACTGCGGCCCGATGCGGTTATCCAGGCCAATGCCACGGGCCACCGCGCTGACGTCGGCGCCCACTTTTTCGCACAGATCCGAGACCATGTTAATGAACGAAATTTTCATGGAAAGGAAGGCGTTCGCGGCATGTTTGATCAACTCGGCCGTGCTAGTGTTGGTAATGACCACGGGGCACTTCAGGGGGCTGTACAGATTCACCAAAAGGTCGCGTGCATGCTCGGACTCCACGCCGCAAACGATGCGGTTGGGGTGGAGAAAATCCTCCAGTGCCTTCCCCTCGCGGAGGAATTCCGGATTCGAGGCGACATCAAACGCGATCGTGCCCGCAACCGGGGCGGACCCAGGTCCTGGGGAGGCCTTTCCTGAGTTGTAGCGTACAATTGTACGCTTCAGCCACTGGGCGGTGATGGCCGGAACCGTGCTCTTCTCCACCAGCAGTTTGTACCCGTTCAGATTGCGGGCCACCACCTGCGCCACCGCCTCCACCTGGCCGAGGTCAGCTTGCCCATTGGCCTTTTGAGGCGTGCCCACGCAGATGAATATAATGGACCCGGCTCGGACTGCCGCAGCCACATCATCCACGGGTTGAAATTTGCCGCTCTTGAGGTGCTTCGCCAGCAATTCGGCAAGACCGGGTTCATAAAAGGTAGGGTCCCCACCCCGAATCAACCCGACCTTCCGGGCGTCGTCATCGGCGCCAATCACCTGCCGGCCCAACTCCGCCAAACCGAGCGCCGTGGGTAGCCCGATGTGCCCTAAGCCCAACACTGTGATGGGGGTATTATCCTGGGTCGCTGACTGCGAGGCAGAAATTTCACTCATGATAGGTTCCCTCATGCTAGTCGTTGGAGGAAGAAATTGTCAAGCGCTGAGTCAGAGAATTGAGTCGGAGTATGATGGGGACGAGGTGACAGGCTAGATGGGTAGTCGGATTCCAGGACCAGAAAATCGCAAAAGGCGCACGGCGCTTGACACTCCCGGCTACCCACCTTATACTCAGGACCGACGAATTTTGATTAAGTGACTTTCCAAGAACTACAAGGCTATGCCAACTCCGTAGCCCGGGACGTTGGTGTTGGGTATGGTTAGCGCTTACGAGAACCAGCGCCAGTGAACATGTGGGGCCATCTTAAGTCCTCGCGGATGCGACGAGCAGCGGGTGACCTTAGATCATCTCAATCCGTACCATTGTACTGTTTCCCATCAGGTGTCGGGGATATTAATCTGGGGTGTTCGCCCTGGAGTGAACGAAGGTTCGGCCACGCATGGGGGTCAGATATTTATCCGGTGATGACCGGAGCGGTTAAGGAGGGAGTGAGGTGGGACCAGTGTTGCGGTTTCGGTTAGGCGATGAAGGGCGCGAGTTGAATGGGATTATAGCATTGGGTGTGGCAGCTTTCATGCTGGCTCTCGTCAAACCGGTTTTCGCGCAGCAGTCCACATCTCCACCAATTTCTTCCGGGGCGAAGGATACAAAGGAAAGCACGGTCCCCGCTCCGACCGTCGGTCCCTTGGAACTTTCGAACCCCGATTATGTGGTGAGCCCGGACGACCTGCTGGACATTTATGTTATGGATGTCCCGGAAGTCAGCCGCGCTTACCGGATAAGCTCAGACGGCATGCTGGCCTTGCCACTGTTGTCCGAACCGATTCAAGCGGCTGGCCTGACCCTGGAGCAACTTTCCCATGTCATTGCCGGTAAGTTTCACGATTCCGGCATGCTCACCAACGCGCAAGTGACGGTTTCGGTCATGGAAACCCGGTTGCATTCGGTCCTGGTTTCGGGGGAAGTAAGAAATCCACAGGTGTTCCCGGTTTTTAGCCCGACAAGGTTGCTGGAAATCCTTGTCAAGGCAGGAGGGCTTACTGACAACGCCGGGAATGACGCAATTGTCATGCGCGGAGATATAGGTGCGCGCGCCGACTTGGCCGAAGCCGTCCAAACAAACACACCCAACGACAAAATGAGGGGACAGAGTTTCACATTGAACATCCGAAAACTCGTGGAAACGGGCAACGATGCCAGCAACATCCTTCTTTATCCCGGCGATCGAGTTACTGTCCCGCGCGCACAGCTTTTCTACGTCCTCGGTGCCGTGAACCGCCCAGGTGGATACGTCTTGGACGAAGCTCGGCAGCATGTGACAGTGCTTAAGGCGTTGGCCATGGCCGGCGACGTGAACAACATTGCGAAAAGGAAGCACATCACCATCCTGCGGCGGGAACCCGGAGCGCCCGAGGAGAAGCGGGAGGAGATTCCCGTTGATATCAAGGCCATGGTGAAGGGGGATATCCCCGACGTCAGGATGATTGCTGACGACATCCTTTTCGTTCCGGAAAGCACCCGACTCAAGGCCTGGCACGCATCAGTAAACTCAGCCGTTTCGGTGGTCACCACCGGCGGAGCTGCCCTGATGGTTTACCACTAGGGAATCCAGTCTGGCCGGAAATCGCAAAATCAGGTTTCTGAAGGGAAACTGGGAATTGTCCGACGAGAGTTCCATATCGCCCATTGACCGTCCGTTGCCGCAGCGGATCAACGGTTTAACCCCGGCCACGCTGGAGATCGAGGCGCAGGGGGGAGAACCTCATATCACCTTTGCGTCCTTCTGGGACATCCTGGTAAAACGCATGGGGACCATTATTGCTGCTACGGTGGTGGTTGCCGTCCTGGCGGCGATTTACAGCTTCAAAATGGCGCCCGTGTATGAAGCGACGGCGAGCATTGAGGTGGAAACCGATTATCCCCAACTCTCGAGCCTCAACACGGTATACAACCAGACCCCTATTGAGGATTACTCCTTCCTGACCACTCAAATGCGGGTGCTGCAAAGTGACAACTTGGCCTGGACGACCATGGAGCAATTAGGGTTGGACCGTGTTGGGCCAGACCCGAGCGGAGCCGGCGGCGCTGGCCAATCCGCTTCGCAAATAGCCGGAGCGCGCAAGACCGCTATGATCGAAAGTTTCAAGGCTGGGACTCTTGTTGAGCAGGACAAAGATACCCGCATTATCGAAGTGAGTTACCAGTGCGGTAACCCCGAACTGGCCGCCAATATTGTCAATCACCTCATCAACAACTATATCGAGTTTAGTATTCAGTCTCGATACGACTTTACGCGCCGGGCATCCAGCGTCATGGAGCAACAATTGCAAGACTTGAAGGCGCGGATGGAAAAATCCCAACAAGCATTAATCGACTATGAGCGCCGCAACCTTATTGTCAACATCGGTGACAAGCAGACCATTGACGACCAGAAGCTGGATCAACTGAACCGGGACCTCGCCGCCGCTGAGAGCGACCGGATTCAAAAGGAATCCGTTTACGAGCTGGCCAAGGATAATCAAGGTCAAGTAGGGATCATCATGCAGGACCCCGTCCTACTGCACCTGGAGGAGAAATACGCCGACGCCAAGGCCGAGTACGTTGATGCCCTGGCTCAATACGGCCCGAATTTCCCTAAGGTCGTCCGCTTGCGTGACCAACTTGCGCAGGTGCAGGCACTGATGGACGACGATCACAAAAGGGCACTGGAAAAAATCCACAACGACTATCTCGCCTCCGAAACTCGGGAAAAGTTGCTCCAGGATGCCTTGACCAAGGAGAATGAACAAGTCAGCGCCCTCAGCCAGCACATGATTGACCACAACATTTTGCGGCGCGAATTCGAAATCAATCAGCAACTCTACCAAACCCTGTTGGAGCGCCTGAAAGATGCCACGCTCTCGGCTACCTTGCAGGCCCCAAACGTGCATGTTATCGATCAGGCCACCCCACCGCTTCATCCTATCCGCCCCAACCGCAAGCGCAATGTCGCCGTTGGTATGATTATCGGGGTGATTCTGGGAATTACGCTGGGCTTCGTTCAGGAAGCTCTGGACAGCTCGGTGAGGACCACGGAGGAGGCCGAAAGGCTGGTAAACGCGCCGGCTCTGGCAGTGATTCCCTCCGAAGGAGAGGGGCGCCGGCGGGAGTCGCTTGCCGCGGCGCAGGCTCTGGGCGCCGGCAGTGGGGACGGTGTGGGGTTGGCGGTACTGAAGCGCCCATCCTCGGTTTTGGCGGAATCGTTTCGCAGCCTGCGAACTTCCGTGCTGCTATCCACTGCTCCACGGCCGCCTCAGAGCATGCTGGTCACCAGCCCGCAGGTGGGTGAAGGGAAGACATCCATCGCCTCAAACCTTGCCATGTCTTTTGCCCAGAGGGGAGGCGAGGTATTGATTGTGGATGCTGACTTGCGCCGCCCCTGCATTGCCAAGACCATGGGCCTCCCCAACGAAAAAGGACTGAGCAGCTTCCTGACGGGTGCCCACTCGCTTGATGAAGTCTTGATCCGATATGACCGTGTCCCGAATCTCTGGGTTTTGCCTGCGGGTCCGCGGCCGCCCGACCCTGCCGAATTGCTCTCTTCGCACATGATGGAAGCGACGCTGAAGGCCCTGCTCGAGCGGTTTACGCATGTGGTCATTGATTCCCCTCCACTGCTCTTGGTTACGGATGCTGTGGTTCTCTCTGCCATGGTGGATGGCGTCATTCTGGTAGTTTCCAGCGGAGCGACCACACGCGGTGCGCTCAGCCGGGCCCATAAAATCCTCGAGAATGCCGGTTCGCGCGTGCTGGGGATGGTCCTTAACAAAGTGGACATGCGCTTCGACACGTACTACGGCTACTACTACGGTCCATACCATCAGGGGTATTACGACGACGTTACGATGTCGGGTCCGACGCATTCGCCAGGGGGAAGCCACGCGAGTAAGGAATCACCCCCCAAGGCCTGAATATCAGGAAAATTCGTGAAATGAAGCAATATTCCAACCCTGACCTTTCTGGCGAGAGGGATTCGCTCTCGTGTAATTCCAAAGGTCTCGGTGAATGGCCGCTGCGCCCCGGCTGGCGAGCCGCACTTTTCCTGATTCCGATCCTTGCCGCAAGCCTTTGGCTCGCGCGTGATGGGATCCGTGTGGCGAGCGTGACGTACGAGCTTGACAGCCTCTCTGTCTCCGACCTCCAACGAGCGCTCCAACGTGACCCAGGAAATCCCGAATTGCTCTGCCGCTTGGGCTGGGTATATGCATATAACCCCACCAGCATTGACCTGGAGCAGGCAATGAAGTATCTCCGGCAGGCCGTCGAACTCAGTCCAAGCCGTTGGGATTTTTGGAGTGAGCTGGGAACGACCTGCGATTTTGTGGGTGACACGACATGTTCAGATGAAGCCTTCGAGCGGGCTGCCGGCCTGAACCCCATGATGCCGGGCCTGAAGTGGACGCTGGGCAATCATTACCTTTTGACCAATCGTCCCGAAAAGGCCTTCCCATATTTCCGCAAACTCCTGGCTATGGATCCGGGATATATCGATTCCACTTATCGGCTGTGCCTGCGCGCGACCCAGGACCCGCAAGCGATCTTTCGAAGGGTCGTCCCCCAAGGGAAGGATTCGCTCCCAAGATTCGCATTCCTGATGCAGTTGACCGCGAATGGAGACTACGAGGGAGCGATGGGCGTTTGGCAGCAGATGGCCTCCGGTCCTGACCGCACGCCGGGCATGTCGAGGGTGAAACCCTTCCTGGACTTTCTTCTCGACCACGATCGAATCGCTGATGCGAGCAAAGTGTGGGGCGATCTTCAAGTGGCGGGAGTCATTCCGCTGGCGCCCCCGCCAACCGCCAACCTTTTGTATGACGGGAATTTCGAGGGGCCGCTTCTCAATACCGGCTTCGACTGGCGCAAGGATGACTCCCCGGACCTGGTATATGATTTTGCCGACCCCTCCGGCTACAAGGGCGGCAAATGCTTGCGAATGGATTTCGCTGTCGGCCGCAATTTGGATTATGACCTGCTGAATCAGGTCGTTCGCATCAAACCCAACACCCAATATCAATTGACTGCTTATGTGCGATCTGACAACCTTACGTCTGAGAGCGGGCCGCGCCTGCGAGTAACCGAATTGGGATGTAGTGATTGCCCGCCCCGGACCAGCGATCCCACGGTGGGAACTACTCCCTGGCATCCCGTCGATGTGGATTTCCTGACTCACCCGCAGACGGAAGCGGTGAAAATCTCGTTTTGGCGCCCGCAAAATCAACCCTACCCGAGTGACATCACCGGCACAGTCTGGCTGGACGAAGTCAATCTTCACACCATTGAAAACTCTGCCGCCGACCTGAACCGAGCGAGGCCCAGGTGAATTCCTCAGCCACCACACAATACGCCCTGACCGCTGATGGGACCATTTCGGGCATCGAGGGCCGGAGTCTTTCCTCGCCATTTCTTACCGCGGCCCGGGGTCTTCTGGTCGCAACGATTTGCGCTGCGCCCTGGGCATTTGGCGCGGTGCAACCCTGGGCGTGGGGAGGCCTTCTGGTACTCGCCATCCTCACGTTGGTTCTCTGGGCTTTGGGTTGTGCCCATTCCGGCGTCTTGAGATTGGCGTGGTCGCCACTTTATGTTCCTTTTCTCGCCTTCCTGCTTCTGGCCTCATTTCAATTGTTCGAGGGTCGCACCATTGACCACGTGGCCACTCGGGAGGCGCTGCTCAAGATCATCACCAATCTGATTCTTTTCTTTCTGGCGGGGCAACTGATCAGCCAGCGGGGCAATGGCAGGGCGCTCGAAAGGGTTGGAATGATCGCCTTGCTCCTGGCCTTTGCCCTCTGCATCCTCGCGCTGGCACAGAATCTTACCGGGCCGAGCTTGCGGGCGATTTATTGGACATTCGCCGTCCCCGTACGCCCTTTTGGACCTTACGTTAACCACAATGATTACGCTGGTCTAATGGAGTTG
>JASHSC010000683.1 GCA_030036915.1 Terriglobia bacterium | reverse complement strand
TATTTTTTGGCAATGATCTGGAAAAACTGCGCCATTGCGTGGGGATCATATCCCGCCTGGTAGAGAATGTAGGCGCCCACCTCATCCGCCTGGGTCTCCGCTGAGCGCGAATTCTTGAGCAGCAGCGAATCCACGCCCAGGCCCAGCCCGAGTTGCGCCAGTTGACTTGCGATGTTGCCGCGCTGGCCCAAAATGCTGTCAATGATCACCAAGCCGCCCTGAGCCAGAAGCGTTTGCGAGGCGATGTGCGTGCCGTGACGCATCACCACGTGGCCGGATTCGTGCGCGATTACTCCGGCAAGTTGCGCCTCGTTCTCGGCCGCGTCAAACACTCCGCGATTCACGTAGATGTACCCCCCAGGAAGCGCGAAGGCATTGATCTCCGGACTGTTCACAATCAGGAATTTCCAGGCGTACTCAGGCTGGTTGTCCGGTGCAAAAGCAACCAGTTTTTTCCCCAGCTTGTTGAGGTAATTCAGGGCCTCGGCGTCATTAAGCAAAGGGAGTTGCTTGTTCACCTGTACGGAGTATTCCTGGCCGAGTTCCGCATCTTCGCGGGGAGAGTAGAAGTTGTAACCGGGCTTCAGGTCCGGCTTGCTATCCGCCCAGGCAGAAAGAGGCAAGAGGGACAGCGCGACAAAAATCGCGGTAAGAGTTTTGCCGGGAGCATTCCGTTCGGTGCCCGAGTTCATGATTGCTGGAAAGATTCGCGAGGACCGCCATCCGAGCCGGATGGCAACCACGGGTGGCCAGGATCGCCTCTATTCGCACGGGTGAACAAATCAATCAAAGCTTCCGCTTACGCCCTGGAAACCCCGGGCCGCCTGCCGCAGTACCCACTTCACCACACGCACATCATTATAGCAATAACCGAGATTGTGGTTCAGAGTCGAGAAGCAGTGCGTTTGGCATTCTTCCTTCATGGTGTCGAGTTGCTTCACCTCAAACTTGTGATTCCCGATCACGCCCCAATCAAACTTGGCCGAGTACATGGGGAAGCAAGGCGCGAGTGAGCCATCCACGCGGATGATCACGTTGTTCTGCCCGGCACGGCAGTTCCACGGCTCAACCTTGCCGCGCATGAAGTCGCGCATGTCGTAGAGGCGCTTGACGGAGTTTACCATCTTGTAGCCCGAGCGGTTCTTCGCCACCAGCCACTCCACCAGTTCATCCACGCGCGGCCAGTCATCCTTACGGATGAACGTGTCGTTCTCGTCGTAGTGTTTAAAGTGCTCCTGCTCGAGCATCGGCGACTCATTGATGTGGTAATCGGTGGCAATGCCGTTTTCGTGGGCGATTTCGGTGAGCTGCTTGACGTCCTCAAGGTTGTTCCGGCAGATGTTGATGTTGAAAAAGACCGAATAGCCATAGCGGTATTGCCGCTGAATCAGATAGTCGAAATACTTCCGCACGGGAGTGAGCGCCTTGGGCAGTCCGGGCTTTTCATCGACGGCATCGACGGCAAAGTTGACGATCGCCACTCCGGCATCGGCCACACGATCAATGACCTCCGGCCGCAACAGGCGCGCGTTCGTGGGCAGATAAACCCAAAAGCCCTTCTTGGCCGCGTAATACACGACTTTGTGGACGAATTGGGGGCGCAGCAACGGCTCGCCGCCCATCAGCGCCAGGACGCGGCATGTGGTGGAATGCAGCCAGTCGATCGAGCGCCTGGCGGTATCCTCGCTCATGCCCTTAACGGTGTTGTCAAACGCCCAGCAGTAGTGGCAGTCAAGGTTGCACTTCCATTCCGTGAACAGGTAGGCGATGACGGGATGAAAGTCGCCCGGCAGCACGCGCGACTTGATGTAGGGAAAGAGCCACCCGGTCATGGCGCGATAAACCAGCGGTGCAGTCCAACGGCGTCGATAGGGATTCTCGGGGTGCTCGCGCGGATTCCAGTCCGCCGGGTGCGTCGGTTCCAGCAGCTCGGGGTGCTGGGGAAATATTGGCTCCGGCAACACCTGCGCTTCACCCGTGGGTTTCGGCAGAGGAGGAAGAATTGCAGGCTGGGAAGGTCTGGTCAGCAATTCATGGAGGTTAACATCGAGGCGAAAACCGGGAGGATTCGAACTGGGTCCTTGAATGGAGGGCGATTGGGCCATGTCAACTCCTATGGGTCATCTAAAATAAATCGTACTTCCTGTGTTCCCCCACCCTTTCTCGAGAGGTAAACCGCGGTAATCCGCCCGGACTAGCCCGGGGTTTCTCGAACCCCTGCGGCCCTACCCTCTCACATCAAGGGAAAATCTTCTGCTTTCGAAAGACCAACCATCTCGTCTGTCTGGTATATCCTGCGAACTTGAGCGTATGTATTCATCTGCCGAAAGTCCGCAGCCCAGGGCTACAGCCCATTTCAACGAAAACGTCGGTCCTCAGCAATGAGATGCAGAATGGGGGCTTTGGGTTCCGTGAGGGTAGGAATTCTCGGATGCCGCGCGGATCCTCTCGCACCGGCAAGAGGTTCGGGACCCGCCTGGTTTGCGGCCACGCGGGCAGTGGGAAAAATCGGGCCGGGCTACCTCTTTAAACCATTGAACACTCGCACACCGCGATACACGGCGCGGTCACCCAGGCGTTCTTCGATGCGCAGCAGGCGATTGTATTTCGCCAGGCGTTCCGAGCGGGTAATGGCGCCCACTTTCAATTGTCCGGCGCGCGTGCCCACCGCCAGGTCGCTCATGGAATCGTCTTCGGTCTCGCCGGAGCGCGCGCTGACCACGGTGCGGTAACCGGAGCGCTGCGCGAGCCGGATGACTTCCATCGTCTCGCTCATTGTTCCGATTTGATTCATCTTCACCAACACGGCGTTGGCAATTCCCTCGCGAATTCCCTCTGCCAGCCGATGGATGTTGGTGACGAACACGTCGTCGCCAATCAATTGGCAACGCTCGCCCAGACGCTCGGTCAGCAACTTCCAACCTTCGTAATCGTCCTCCGCTACGCCGTCTTCGACGGAAAGAACGGGATAGCGAGCCGCCCAGGCTGCCAGGCGGTCGACCAGGTCGGCCGAACTCCATTCCTCGTGCTCGGTGGAAAGTTGATACCGCCCCTCGCGGTAGAAATGGCTGGCGGCAACGTCCACGGCGATTGCCGCGTCTTTGCCCGGCGCGAATCCGGCTCGCTCGAAAGCTTCCACCATCACTTCGAACCCCGCTTCGTTCGATTGCAGGCGCGGAGCGTAGCCGCCCTCGTCCGCCACGCCCGCGGAATAGACTCCACGCGACTTCAGCACGTCCTTCATGGCGCGGTAAATCAGCACCACATCGTGCAGCGCCTCGGAATAGCGCTCGGCGCGCAGGGGAATGACCTGGAAATCCTGAAAGTCAATGTTTCCGCCTCCGTGCAGCCCGCCGCTCGCAATGTTCACCAGGGGAACCGGAAGCTCCACTGCTTCCTCTCCGCCCAGATAGCGATAGAGCGGCACGCCCACCGACGCGGCTGCCGCGCGCGCCGCGGCCAGCGACACTCCCAGAAGCGCGTTCGCGCCCAGGCGACGCTTATTCTCGGTGCCGTCCAGCTCGCGCAGCCGGGCGTCCAGCGCTTCCTGATTGCCCGCCTCCATCCCGCGCACCGACGGAGCAATTACCTGCTCGACGTTCTCAATGGCCTTCAAAACCCCGCGCCCGTGGTAGCGTTTCGGGTCGCCGTCGCGCAACTCGAGCGCCTCCGCCTTGCCCGTCGAAGCGCCGGAAGGAACAGCGCCGCGGCCGCGAGCGCCGTCGTCGAGAAAGACGTCAACCTCAACCGTCGGATTGCCGCGGGAGTCGAGAATCTCTCTTGCGTGAATGTCGCGAATCTTTGGCATGGGGTTAAAGACCTGAAGAAGTCTCGCTTTCTACGATGTGATTTCCCGACGAATAATCCCCAAAGCATCCTGGATAGAGCTCGGCCTTTCCTTCAAAATCGTTGCCGCTGCCTTCCGAACCCGCTCTTTCGTAGTTTCATCATGAATGTATTCGACCGGCGATTTCCCATCGATTCGTGCCAACATCAAGCCACCGAGATGGCGAAGCGTCATGAGTTCCAGTCCAGGCACGACGTCGGGACGAAGCGCCGCGTGCAGGGTTCGCCAGAAGTCGAAGGTCAGGTCCAGAAACTGCCGGCTGGCGGAAGGTTGGTGAAAGGCTTTGAGAATGAGGTGGTTCATCAGGAACGCGGCGTCAAACGACGGATCGCCCCAGTGCACCACCTCGAAATCGATTAGGAAGATATCATGGCCGCGCACCAGCATGTTCTTGGGACTGTAATCGCCGTGGACAATCGAGGTCCGGATTTCGAGGGTGCTCGCAATCAGGTTATCGAATTCGTGGCGCAATTCCGGATGGCGGGCGGCGGTGGTGCGGTAGTAAGGGTCGATGCGGAGCTGGTCGAATACGGTGCGATCCTGAAAGTCGGAATTCAGGAGTTCGTCGTCCCTCGAAACGTTGATCATTTTGGCCAGCAGCAAGCCGGCGTTGCGAGCCACTTGCGAATCGGCGCGGCGGGCCAGCAGCAAATCCTTCCAAACCTGCGAGCCGGCAGGCGCAGCGGTCATGATATAGAGGAAGCGCTTGAAGTCGGTGTGGATGACCTCCGGCAGCGCCACCGGGCCCAGCGCCGGACGCAGTCGCCGAAGAGAAAGCGCCTCGCGGAAGACGCGCGAGCGCTCACTGCGCCAGTCGTCTTTGACGCGCAGTTTCTCGAGCGATTGCTTCATCACCCATCGCTGTTCTCGCGGCTCTTGCCATTCCACAAGCAGCACGACGTTGGAAACTCCGCCTCCCAGAGCCGTGATGGTGACT
>JASHSC010000682.1 GCA_030036915.1 Terriglobia bacterium | reverse complement strand
GGATTCGGCAGGAAGCGCACGTCGAAGACCAGGTCCGCATCGGCCGGAACGCCGAAGCGGTAGCCGAACGAAATCGAAGAGATCAGCATGGAGCGTCGCGCTTCCAAGCTGCCAAAGCGCGTCTGAATCAAATCGCGCAGCTCGTGGACGTTCAGGCGTGTCGTATCGATCACCACACTGGCAAGCTGGCGCATCGGTTTCAGCAGCATGCGTTCCAGGCGAATGCCCTCGCGCACCGGCAGATCACGTCCTAGCGGATGCGGGCGGCGAGTCTCTTCAAAGCGGCGGATCAGCGCCTTATCCGAGGCTTCCAGAAACACCAGCGACGGCCGCAGAATCTTATTGCGTGCCAAGGCGTGATAGCGCGTGGGAAGCTGGCTGAGTGCCTCGCCTCCCCGAATGTCCACCACCACCGCCGCGCGGTCAATGCGGCTGCCCGGCTGCTGGCACATCTCCGCGAACTTTAGGATCAGGTCGAAGGGAAGATTGTCGACGCAGTGGTAGCCGAGATCCTCAAAGGCTTTCAGAACGGAGGCCTTCCCCGAGCCGCTCATCCCGGTGATGAGCACGAATCGCTTGGGGCGCTTGATTGCTGAAGCTTTCTTCTTCATGGGGACGTCTGCCGTCCAGCCTTGATCGCCTGCCGACACGGGAATTATGAATTAGCAAGCGCCAATAATGAAGCGGATTTGTGAAGCCATGCGCTCGAACCCGCGATCTTGATTCCCGTCGCTCCCTGCTCTGACACTGGTGCAATGAAAGTCCGCGACTAAATTCCCTACAAATTAGAACGAATTCATGTAGAATATCCGCGTCTGTTCATTGAGCACCATTTCATGTAACTAAAATTCAGCGGCGGTGGGTGGCTTTTCCGCAGCAGTTTGCCGGGCCGGTGGAGTTCCGCACGTTCAAGCCGGTTGGTGAATTTGCCACGAGACTTGGCAAGCGCTCTGGCTGCCCACCGGGGTCGGCACCCCTGCACACGGGAACCCCTCGACGCACAAATCAGCGCAAAGTGGATTGCAAACGGGCAGGCACTGCCATTCCGTTCAGGCCCGATTGCATAGCTCGGATGCTAGAGGATCCATCTTTCGAGGGGGAAACTTGCGCTTGCAAGAAGCATTCAAAACCGAAGAGCGGAGGTCGACGTGAAGGTGTTTGATGAGGGTTCAATGACGGTGAGGATTCAACAATCCTTCAGACGCGACTTCCGATGGGCATGCGGCCGGGTCTCAGCTCTTGCTGCAATTGCAACTTTCGCCGTGGTTGGCGGATTGTTGGTGGTCATTTCGCCGCGCTCCACGGTTAAAGCGTTACCGGCGGACAAACCGCCGCTTGGCGTGCCGTCAAGCGCAGCGATTCAGTTGGCAGCTCCAGCCCCTCGCGGTGCAGCCAAAGCAACGGCGAATTACGGCAGGCTCCCTCTTACCTTTCAGCCAAACCTGGGGCAGACGGACGCCGCCGTAAAATACCTTTCGCAAGGTCGTGGCTACAGCCTGTTTCTTACAGGCAATGAAGCCGTGTTGACGCTGCCCGCTCGCGAGGTCCCCGAATTGCCACGGGCGGATCGAAGCTCGAAAATCAGGGCTCGAAACTTGCCGCCGCTCCTGGCTAGCACGCAGCCGGATAAGAAAGACTTAGGCCATCCTCCAATCCAAATTCCAAACGGATCCATTCAAAGATCCAGACTTCCAAGTTCCGATGTTCGGGCCCGCGAAGTTGTCCGCTTACGCTTGCTAGGAGCAGACCCCGGCGTCGCCGTCGCGGGGGAAGCCGAACTGCCCGGCAAGACCAACTACTTCATCGGAAAGGACCCGAGGAAGTGGCGGACCAATGTGCCGACCTACGCCCGGGTGAGATATCGCCACGTCTATCCCGGAGTCGATTTGATTTACCACGGCAGCGAGAGCGGGCAATTGGAATACGATTTTGTCGTGGCGCCGGGCGCGGATCCCAACCGCATCGGGCTGGCTATTGAAACGGACGGGCCGAAGGGCGATGGGCAAAGCACTCATTCTATTGCGATTAAGAGCGACAAATACACGATCGACTCAAGTGGCGACTTGATTGCGAAATCCGACGGGGGCGAAATTCGCTTTCATAAGCCCGTGGTTTATCAAGAAACTAATTCCGTCGCCCTTGAATCAGCCGGCGAAGAACGCGAATTCGTGGAAGGCGGTTACATTTTAACGTCCTCGAACCAAATTCGGTTTGCCTTGGGGCCCTATGATCACCGCCGGCCGTTGGTGATCGATCCGGTCCTCACCTATGCGACTTACTTCGGCGGCACCAGTGCCAACCTGGGCTCTGCGATTGCCGTGGATTCCTCGGGGAACGCTTACATGGTGGGGTCAACTTTTTCGATCGACTTTCCCACACAAAATCCACTTCAAAGTTCAAACAACAGCACTTCCAGTCTACGCAATGCTTTTGTAATGGAGCTCAATCCCACGACCGGCACGTTGGTTTACTCCACCTATTGGGGCGGCAGTAATGATGATCAGGCCTACGGCGTGGCGGTCGATTCCAACGGCGCAGCATACGTTGTGGGCACGACTTCGTCATCCGACTTTCCCACCACCAGCGGCGTCTTCCAGACCACGCAGCCGGGTTCAATCAACGCGTTCGTAACCAAGTTCGGTCCGAACGGACTCTCCCTGGCGTGGTCGACGTATGTGGGTGGAAATTACGAGGACTATGGCCAAGCCATTGCCATCGACTCCGCCCTCAACACTTA
>JASHSC010000065.1 GCA_030036915.1 Terriglobia bacterium | reverse complement strand
TGACACGGAAACGGCCCTTGCTTATAGCGCCTGGTACATGGATGAATCACTGCTCGGAAAACGGGTGATGGATGTCGCGCGCAGCGTCGATTACGTTTTGAGCCGCCCGGAAGCCGACGGTCGGCTCCGCGTGGTTGGCAAGGGAATGGGCGGGTTGTGGTGCCTGTACGCCGCGGCGCTCGATTCCCGCATCAAGTCGTTGATCAGCGTGCGCAGCCTGCTTTCCTACCGCACGCTCGCTCAGACGGATCGATACAAATACGGCGCCAACGTCTTTGTTCCTGATGTTCTGCTCAGCCTTGACCTGCCGGAAGTGTCGGCTGCTATCAGCCCTCGTCCGCTGGCCTTGATCTCACCTTTGGGAGCCATGCAGCAGCCGGTGAAAGCGTCTTCCGCAGAAGAAACCTACCAATGGACGCGGGCGGTATATTCGGGGGCGGGATTATCGGATCGTTTTTTGGCTGAAGGACCAAGCCCGGATCTCGATATATCCACGAACTATCTGAACTTATTTGATTATCTTGACCGCGTCTCGAAAGAGCACGGCAACAGAGAATAGATAACGCGGTCCTGGCTACGACGTGGTGAAAGCCCTCTCGCGCCCGGAGGGGGAGAGGGGGGCGCGCTCAGCTAGCCGTGGCGGGCGCGGGGTAGACGGTAAAACCCTCGACCACCCGATTGATGATTCCAGCGTTGGAAGGCGAATCAGGGCAAAGACCCTCTTCGAGGCAGCGACCAAACGCCAGCAATTGACCGGCGACCACGTCGAGTATGGCTGAATTCTCGTCACCGAGTTGGGAAAGGCCTGCCAACTCAACAGTCAAATCACTATCCAGAATTATGTCTTGTGGGACATCCTCTCCGACAATGACTTTTGCAGAACCCAATTGTTTGCGGTTTAATTCGCGAATCAGGTCGATCTCGTAGGCCCTTACAATTTCTTCGGAGGAGAGGAAGCAGACGGTGAGGGTGTTGCCGTCAATGTAACTCATCGGACCATGCCGCAAGCCCAAGTAAGTCTCGGACATGGTTGCCACCCGGCCTGCGGTCATCTCAAGCATTTTCAAGGCGGATTCGCATGCCGCGCCCCAGCGGGGTCCGCTGCCGAGAAAAACCGCACGCTCGCATCCTTTTGTCGCAGAGCGGGTCAAGTCGTCAAAGTGATTTGCAAAAATGCCGCTACAAATCCGGCGCAGTTGCTCGCAGATGCTCCGGTAAGCCTCCGGTTTCGCGCGCAGGCCAAGGAACCTGGCCGCCAAGGCAAGATTGGTAAAACTGCTGGTCATTACCAAGCTGCGATCGTTCGTACGGTCATCCAACACCACGACGTTTACGCGCGAATCGCTCTGCCCGGCCCCCGCCAGGCTTCCTTGGGGATTGCAGGTCAAGACTAAATGCCGGATTTCCGGTTCGGAAGCCAGGAGGGCGGCAAGAACCCCGGCGCTTTCCGGACTGTCTCCAGACCTTGCCAGGGAAATCACCAGCCCAGGCCGGCCGCTAGGGAGCACTGAGTCGAAGTGGGTAAGAAGAGCTCCCCCGCCAATCACTTCTACAGTGGTCTTAAGCTCTTTCTGCAACGGCAGACGGATGCATTCTCCCGCGTGCTGCGAACTGCCCGAACCGGTCAGAACAATATTTTGCACACCCTCGAGCACTCGACAGAGCCTGGGGGCGCTTTCGACCATCAATGAACATGTATCCAGCCACCTCAGCGGCTGTTGGAGAATCTCTCCCAGGGTGTGGTAGTAGCCTTTGGCCTTCTGTTCTTCCGGCGAGCGATTGAGTAAACGGGCGAGCCCAGGTTGCATGTCGGCAGGGGTACAAATCTCCATATTTTCTTGTTTCAATTTCTGAATTACCTGCCTCTCAGCACTCCTGAGCGGAGCATTTCGAAACAATCTTAAGCCCAATGAGTCCGGGAACACAACAAAAAGAAATAAAATGTATTAAGAACGAAATATTGAGGCAGCCTGAGCTCGATCTTGTTTGGAGGGGGTTAGGCAAGAGGAATCTACGTGCCTTCCATTCGTAAATGCGCCCACCATAGCCAAGTGCGGTAGGTTCGCAATCCTAACAATCCCCCGCCAAGTGGCTGGGGGTCGGTTGCCCTTAACAGTTCATTTCCGTCGACAGAAAAGGTAATCTCGCCCCCTCGTTTGACGACAAGAATATGGTAAGTAACGCCCTGCCGGCAGTGGTATGAATAAGTTTCGGCCAAAAGGTTGAATCCGGGATCTCGACGAATGCGAATACGCGCCTTGGCAGACGGATCGCTGCTCGGAGAGCCACGCGGATCCGGCTCATGCAGAAACGTAATGATGTAACCGTTTAATTTGTGATACAAATTGTACCCGGCGGTCTGACGTGATTGCCGGGTCGATTCAAGCGGCGCCCCGGACGGATCAGAGTAGCTGAAGAAGAGATTGATGTTGTTGGCATCGATGGTTGAAGCGACCACGTGGGCGTCAAACTCTAGACGGAAGTTGGCGGGATGCGGCGTGCGCAGCCACACAGTCGCCATGCCAAATCCGGGTATGGTGGGGTTGTCCGCCTTGACGTTCAGTTTTCCGTCCTCAACCCAGACCTTCTCGCCGCCTTCCACCCACCAGTTGTCCATGCCATGGTCAAAGTCTTCTTGGATAAAAGAGTTTGCGCCAGTTGCCAATAGAACCGGAATTGCTGCCAGCGCCAAAAAGTGCCGAGGTTTACAGAACATGATGGGTTGGAGTCAGTCGAGCGCCAGTATAGCTGAACGTTCCAGTCTAGGGAAGTTGTAGCGCGAGAGAATTCAAATCGCATCATATTACCCCCTTCCGGTGTATAAATAGGGGATGGGACCCCACCATGAATTTACTCCTCCGACCGTTATTGGCATTGGCGCTCGCCGCGCCGTCGCTTAATCTTCACTTCTCGGACTTTACTCCTGATTCCAGCGGCAGACCCTCCGGCTGGACCACCTGGAGCGCCCGTGCAGAGACTGCGCCTCGCTGCTTTGTGGATGCGCAGACGTTCCGCAGCAAGCCCGGCTCACTGGCGATTTCCGGAGACAGCAACATCGCTGAATACGGCGGGTGGCAGCGCGTGGTTCCCGGCATTGTACCCGGGGCATGGTACCGTTTTAAGGCATATTATCGGACGGAAAACGTACCAAATGAAAATTGGCAGGTTCTCGCGCGCCTGGACTGGCAGAAGGCCCCGGCCGGGCGGGCGGGAGAGCCCGATTACGCTTACCAGGCCCGGCGCGAAGGCAGGTGGACCAGCCTGGCCATTGAAAGTGAAGCTCCTGCGGCGGCGTCCTCCGTTGTCATCCAGCTCTACTTGTCCGACGCGCCCCAGGGAACCGTTTGGTGGGACGATATCTCGCTCGAACAAATTCCCGCTCCCGGACCGCGCAACGTTACCATCGCGTCGGTTAATCTTCGGCCAGAAGGCGAGCACACGGCCGCGGGAAACGTGCAACGATTTATTGACGCCATCGAAAATTCCATTCACCAAAAGACCGATGTGATTCTCTTGCCCGAGGGAATAACCGTTGTCGACACGGGAAAGAGCTACGCCGATGTTGCGGAAACCATTCCCGGTCCCACGACACGGCAACTGGGCGTGGAGGCAAAAAAAAGGAACACTTATATTGTCGCCGGTATCTATGAACGCGAGGGACCGGCCATCTACAACACCGCCGTCCTCATCGACCGCGCGGGCAATGTCGCGGGAAGATATCGCAAGGTCTATGTCCCGCGGGAAGAAATCGACCACGGGTTGCTGCCTGGAAACGATTACCCGGTCTTTCAGACCGACTTTGGCACCGTAGGTTTGATGATCTGCTATGATGTTTTCTTTCCGGATCCGGCTCGCGCTCTTACCAGCCGCGGGGCAGAAATAATTTTGATGCCGATCTGGGGCGGCGATGTGAATCTGGCCAAGGCGCGGGCGATTGAGAACAAGGTCTTCCTGGTGGCCTCCGGCTACGACCATCCCACTTACATCATGGACCCCAATGGAGACATGCTCGCCCGTGCCCCTGATCGCGGCACCGTCGCGCTTGCAACGATTGATTTAAACAAACGCTACGTGGAACCTCAACTTGGCGAAATGCATAGCCGGAGAATGAAGGAGCTGCGGTTGGACATTAAACCGCCGCTTCCCGGATTTGCGAATTGAAATAGTGTCTCAGTTTGAATTCTGTAGCGAGGGTGTCGCCACCCGCGCTGTCTGTTCCTCTTAAATCGTGCGTTCGCATGCCCACCCGCAGAATAAACCCCAATCGCGGCTGGGGACAGCCGCGCTACAACTCCGGACCCCTGCCCGTCCTTTGTCTTAGCCACCTTATTCCTTTGCCCTTTCAATATTGAAAAATTTTATTTATAACAGCGATAATTTCGATGCATTGCGTTGCCTTTCGATTTGTTTATTTTGCCCTTGACATGCATACGAGGTTCCGGGAGAATCAGCAAAATTGTCGCGGTCTGCCATCTCTGAAAGGCACAGTCAGACTCAAAGCCCGGGTGCACCTCGCACCCGCGAGAGGCGAATGCCTTAGGCGGCAAGAAAAGGGGTTTCCAATCAAATGACGAGCAGTATGAACCTGATTGGCTCTCATCGGACTGGGCAGTTCACCAGTTCGCCCCTCCAATTTGCGCAAGTGGTATTCTTTTCCATGCTCTTGGTGATGGGCGCAGTCTCCAGGGCCGCCGGGCAGAGCACCGCGGGTTCGATCACAGGCACAGTGACAGACGTCTCGGGAGCAATAGTACCCGGCGCCAGCGTGACCGTGATCAATGAAAATGAGGGCGTCAGCCAGCACGCGAACAGTTCCGGCGACGGGGTCTATCATGTGACGGACCTTGTACCCGGCACCTACACCGTCCGCGTGGAGGCAAAAGGGTTCAGCACGCTCGAACGCAAAGGCATCGTCCTGGACGCCAACCGGGTTGTGAATGTTGACGTGGCGATGACGATCGGCACTGCGGCAACGAAAGTGGAAGTTCAGGCGGCCGCGCCCGTAGTAAATACCGAGACTGGCACAACCAACTACGTCAAAACCGCCCAGGAGGTTGCAGATACGCCTCTGCTGATGCGCCAGAGCCATAGCAACCTGGGGTTTGCCGTCTACAACCCCGGTGCCAATATTGGTTCTTCGGCGGAGATCATGGCCAACGGCATTCGCACGCTGGATGGTTACAGCAGCACGGACGGCATCGTGGAGATGGCCGATCCGGACGGCGTGGGCGGCGGCCAGATTTCACCGGACATCGACACCCTCGCGGAGGTGAACTACATCACCGTGGACGCCCCGGCTGAATTCGAGAGCCCGGCGGACTTCGTCACCGTCACCAAATCCGGCACGAACCGACTTCACGGCATGGGGTTTTATGAATACAACTCGAACGACATGAATGCCCGGAATTTCTTCTCCACCACCGGCGTGGTCTTTCACGTGTACAACGATTTTGTAGTGCAAGCAGGCGGGCCTATCCGCAAGGACAACACTTTTTTCTTTGCCAATTACGATCAGGAATTCACGCGCGGGCAGACCATTGTGACGGACACGACCGCGCTTCCGCCGTGGTACACGGGCAATTTCAGCAGCATGACCACAGCCCTGAAGGATCCCTTCAACAACACAACATTTGCGGGCAACCAGATTCCGTCCGGCATGATTACTTCGCAAGGGCAAGCTGTTCTGAACGATCTTTATCCCATGCCCAATTATGGTCCGGTGACGAGTCTGATTACTGGGAATTGGCGGGGCGACAATCCTTCCCGGGGCTTCACCAAAACCTTGGACGGCCGTATTGATCACATCTTCGGCCCCAAGGACTCCTTCTTCGGCCATTATACCTATCGGCACATTCACTCCCAGTCCGCCTCGGCCTATATGCCGCCGCTGGGAACAGGGTTTCAGGAGCGTGACAGCACAACCAACGTGCTGTCTTGGACGCATACCTTCAGCCCGACCTTGATCAACCAGCTTCTGGGGGGCGCGGCGCGCAACTCCAACCTCTACTATCCCAACCTGGTCGGCAGCAACATCCTGAGTGAGGTGGGAATTCCCGGCGTACCCACCAGCGGCCTGCACGGCGTGCCATTCTTCGTCCTTAACGGGGCGGGCACCACGCTGAGCAATACCAGCCAGTCGAGCAACGGTCTGAGCGTCGATACGGATTTCCACGTTTCCGACAATCTGAGCTGGGTTCACGGGGCCCACAGTTTCAAATGGGGCTTCGACGCCATCCGCGATTACATTCCCGGATACACTTACAGCAACATCTACGGCACCTACACCTTCAACGGGAAATATACCGGCAACCCGGTGGCGGACTTGCTGCTGGGACTTCCGGCCACAGTGGCGCTGTCACACCCCGTGCCGGAGCAGACGTTGCGCGGCACAATGTGGTCCATGTACCTGCAGGACAGTTGGAAAGCGACGCCCCGATTCACAGTCAATGTCGGGGTGAGGTACGAGCTCGCCGGACCGTATTACGACAATTTCGGTCGCATCATCTCGTTCAATCCGACCAACGGGGATATTGTGATTCCCAACAACGGATATTCCAGCATCAATCCACTCTATCCCAATAACATCCCCATTGAAAACGCCGCAACGGCGGGCTTCCCCGGCAGAACGCTTTTGAGCTTTCCTCATAACAACATTTACCCGCGCGTCGGGGCGGCGTACAAGCTGACTGCCGATGGAAAGACAGCGATACGCGCCGCTTACGGAATCTATGGAGATTCGATCTATGGCGCAATTGGGCAAACTACTGATCAGTACGCCAGTGGCGGACCCTTTGCCGGAAGCGAGACCCTTACTAACTCCTCCAATGCCAAGGGTACCGTGGCCACCCCCTGGGTGCCGGCCTTCACGATTGCCGATCCCTTTACCTCCGGAGCTACCGGAACCTCGGCGGCGCTGCAAACCGTCTCAGGTTTTAATCCCGGCCTCCAGGTTCCCTACCTGCAGCAATGGAACATCACGCTGGAACGGCAAGCGAAAACGATGGGCTTTTCAGTTTCCTACGTGGGCGCCCACGCAGTGAGATTGCTCTATGACCGCAACCTGAGCCAGCCTGCTCCCAGCACGACGGCATTCGGCACGGGTTCACAGAATTACTTCTATCCCAACCTCGAAACAGTCATATACGTCGACAACGGCGCCACCCAACACTACAACGCCCTGGAAGCTGCGGCTACCAAGCACGCTGGCAATGGGCTGACCTTTACCGCGGGCTTTACGTGGCAACGAGATTTGACCAATCAAGAGGATGAGAACTGGGCATTCGGGCAGCAAATTCAGAACCAATATTGCCTGAGTTGTGAGTGGGGCAACAACGCCTTCACGCCGGACAAGCGGTTCTTTGCCGAGGCAGTGTACCAGTTGCCCTTTGGCCGGGGGCGCCAGTTGCTCAGCAACATTCCCAAGGCAGTCGACGGGGCAATCGGGGGATGGAAGCTTTCCACAGTCGTCACCTTGCAATCCGGCGAGTTCTACACTCCCAGCTTTGCCACCTTTGACCCCTCAAACACCGGCTTGATTGGCGGGCGGCCGGACGTTGTCCCTGGCGTCAGCCCGATTCCCAGTTCGGGCAGAGGCGTGTCCGATTGGATTAACCTGAATGCCTTCGAGGTTCCGGGGTGCCCGAACACCAACACCATTTGTGCTTCTCCTACAGTCACTCCCACGGACGTCGGAAGATTCGGGGATGTCGCCATCAACACGCTGGCGGGCCCGCCAATGCGAAATCTTGACGTGGCGATGATGAAGGATTTCCACACCACGGAACGGTTTCTGTGGCAGGTGGAAGTTCAGTTTGACGACGTGTTGAATCACCCGGACTTCTCCGCCCCCAGCGGGAACATCAGTTCAGCTTCTGGTGCCGTCATTACCTCGACGAACTCCAATGACCTCCAGGGCTCGGGAGCATCGCGAACGATTTATGCGATGATCAAGGTGATGTTCTGAGAAGGCAGTGATACACTCCCAGCCCGGAGGCGTGCGCGATACTTCGCCGAGTGATGTTTGCAAAATTTCCCAAAAGCCGCATTTGGCGCTCGGCTTCCGGGGTGTTGCTTGCTTGCGCGGTGCTCGCCGCGGGCATGCGAGGCGCGCGCGGTCAGCAACCGGAAGATCCGCCCTTCAAGCTCCCCCCCGGTGTATCCGCTGAATCCAATGTGGTCTACGCGCGCTACGGGTCCCGCGAGTTGCAACTTGACTTGTACAGCCCCTCCTCCGGTGCCGGACCGTTTCCAGGAGTTATTTTCATTCATGGAGGAGGATGGTCGGCCGGCAACAGAAATGCCTTCCGAAGGCAGGCCGCTTACTTGGCCTCGCACGGGTTTGTGTGTGCCACAATCGAATACCGGCTTTCCAAGGAAGCTCCCTACCCGGCAGCCATGTACGATTGCAAGGCGTCAGTGCGCTGGATGCGCGCCAATGCGGCTCATAACCGGTTGAACCCCGATGAGATCGCGGCCTCAGGCGGATCGGCGGGGGGCCATCTGGCTGCAATGCTAGGCACTACGGGTGATGTCCGGAGTCTTGAAGGCGACGGGGGCAATGCGCGATTTTCGAGCCGCGTTCAGGCCGTCGTTGCTTTCAATGGCGTGTTTGACTTTGTGAGCCTGTGGTCACGGACGAAGCAGCCGCAGGCCGTCCGAGATGCCGTTTTGCCGTTCCTGGGAGGAGCATTGGACCAGATTCCTGAAGTTTGGTTAGAGGCATCACCCGTGGCCCATGCAGGCATCGGTTGCCCTCCATTTCTTCTACTTCACGGAACGGCAGACAAGACTGCGCCCTACCAGCAGTCGCTGGAGATGCAGAAAGCGTTACAGGATGTCGGTGTGCGCGCGGAGCTTTACGCGGCCCAGGGCGCCGATCACGGATTTTTCAATCGTCCACCCTACTTCGAGCCCACCCTTCTGCGGATGGAACAGTTTCTGCGAAGCATCTTCAATCGGTGACCTGCGGTAGTTTGATTGTGGGGTCACGAAGGAAACATCGCTCGATCGGCTGGTAGAAACCAACGTCTGTCGCTGAAGTTCATGCCTTAGAACCAGTCATATCCTGATCGGGCTTTTCTGCTATCATCTTCGATTGCTTTCGATGCCACCCCCTGCCCCCAAGATTCTTGTCGCTGGTGAGCTCAATGTCGACCTCATCCTGCGGAATTATCAGGCGTTTCCAGCCTTGGGCAAAGAGGTGTTGGTTGAAGACGCCGAGCTTACGCTGGGCAGCGCGTCCGCGCTTTGCGCCTCCGGGCTGGCGCGGCTCGGGAACGCCGTCTCCTTTGTCGGCAAGGTGGGCGCGGATTCCTGGGGGGAATTATGCAAGATGTCGCTTCGGGATCTGCGCGTCGATTCTTCACGGGTAATCACCGACCCCGCACTCAAAACGGGAATTACGGTGTCCATCTCCTCGTCGGGCGATCGCGCGTTGGTCACTTATCTCGGCGCCATTTCGGAATTGCGGGCCGAAGACGTTCTGACGGCTCGGATTGAAGGGTTCAATCATCTGCATATCTCGTCGTTCTATCTCCAGCATCACCTTCGCCCGGGCATGGAGGAATTATTTGCTGAGGCGCGTCGGCTCGGCCTGACGACGTCGCTCGATCCGGGATGCGACCCCGCGGGCAAATGGGAGGCAGGTCTCGTAAAGGTGCTCAAGGAAGTTGAGGTTTTTCTTCCCAATGAGGTCGAGCTCTCAGGAATCACCAATTGTTCGAACCTGGAAGAAGCGCTGCGTAAATTGGCCAACGGGCGGACCCTGACGGTGGCCAAGCTTGGCTCCCAGGGTTGCGCGGCTTTGGAGAGTGGACGCCTGCTGAAAGTCCCCGCTTTTCCCGTGCGCCCCGTGGACACCACCGGAGCGGGAGACGCCTTCAACGCCGGCTTCCTTCATGCCTGGCTACGCCACGAGCCTCTTGAAGCTGCGATGCGCCTTGGCGCCGCGTGCGGCGCCCTGTCCACTTTGGCCAGCGGCGGCTCGCCCGGGCAACCGACTGAGCAAGAAGCTCGGAATCTTATTTCCGGAAAGAGCCCGCTACCATGAGCGGACTAAACCCTTGCCAATTACTTTTCTACTCGGTTTCGCCGATCACCTGAACTACCACCGTACGCGCCAGCGGCCCGTCATACTCCACAAAATAGACGCACTGCCGGCTGCCGCGCACAATTTTTCCGTTTTCAATGGGGAAAAAACAGTTCACACCGGTCAGAATGCTCTTCAGGTGATCGCCGGCGTTGAACCCCAGCCGCCCGTCGAAATCCAGATAGCGATTGTGCCAATAACCGTACGTGCCGGCCGGAGGGTTCTTGGGAGCAAGCCGCTCCAGGTGCGCCAAAACGTCGCGCTCCAGGCATTCGATTCCCTCGGTGACCAGCAAGCCCGATGAAGTGTGCGTCGTCATCACCAGAACCAGGCCGTTTTTTACACCGCTTTCAGCCGTGACGCGCTCAACCTGGGGAGTGATGTTGATCATCTCCATGTCTTTGCGAGATTGCACTTCAATTCTCTCGAGTTTAAAGATCATTTCGCCGCCCCCAGCAGCCTCTCCGCGTTGCCGTGCATGATTAATTCCAGGCAGTCTTCAGAAAAGCCGAGCTCCCGCACAGCGCGCGCCATGTTCTTGATCTCGACCCTGGGATAATTGGAGCCAAATACTATTTGGCGCCGCAGACTCCGCTCGAATACGCTCAGCGGCACCACATGCGTCATCGCGTAGCGGAGAAAATCCTGGGGATTATCGAAATACAAAGCAGAAGTGTCCAGGTAAACGTTGGGGTATTTTAGCGCCATCGCCACCGCTTCCGTAATCCAAGGCCAGGCGAGATGGGCCAGCACGATATTGAGCTTGGGAAATTCCGCGGCTACTTTTTCGAATCGAATCGGCTGCCCGTACTCCAGCCGGCTTCCCGGTTCCCAGCTCATCCCGGCATGGAAAAGGATGGGGATCTCAAGTTTCTGCGCGCTGTCATACAGTTCGAACACCGAGGGATCATCCGGCCAAAAGCGCTGCATCGCCGGAGCCAGCTTGAGCCCGCGCAATCCCAGCTTCTTGATCGTGGCCTCTAATTTCCCGGGCGCGCCGGGTTGACGTGGGTCAACGCTGCCAAATCCAATCAGGCGCGAACTCATCCCGCAGAGTTCAGCGATCTGCTCATTGGTGTAAACGGCTGTTCCCAATGCCGTTGTGGCATCGATCGGAAGCACGACCGCGTACTCCAATCCCGCCACATCGAGTTCCAAATGCATTGTTTCCAGCGGTTGGAAGTTATTCCCGATGTAAAAAGTTTCGCGGGCGGTCTTGGCCAATTCCGGATGCCGGGCAATCATCTCCCGGACCAGCAGCGGATGTGTGTGAAAATCAATTCCCAATCGCGATAGAGTCATTTTCCAGTTGAACTCCTGGGGAAGCTTAGCCAAAGCACCGGCAAGAGTCAAAGTGCGTGGCTCCCAGCCCCTGCGCACGGGCAGGATGCCCGTGCCACTGCGGCGGCAAACCATTACCTACTTCGGAAGAGTGTCCTCAACGTTCTCCACTGCGATCACCCGTGCGGGTGCGGCCATTGCAGCGAGCCTGTCGACATCGAACTCTTTGTAGAGGTCGAGGCAGAATAATTCCGGGGCGCTGCGCCAGGGCACGGGAGCGTCGAACAAATAGCTCAAGCTGCGTATTCCTTCGGTGTTCACGATTTCGCGAAAATTCGTCGGCTCCAGGGCTGCGGCCACCAGCCCCAGGGCTTGGGTTCGGTATCCGCTTGTCTCCAGCCTGACGGGCTCGTTGCGGTTGGCGGCTTTCCACCAATCAATCACCGCCAGAAGCTGAGCAGCCTGAATGCCGAGCGGGCGGTCGCCCATCGTTGCCGTCAGTCCTTCCCAATCGGTAGAATCGGGATCCTGAGGAATCGTCTCCCCATTGAAAAGAGGCTCAAACGCCAACACTTGTTCCCCGCGATTGACGCGCTTAGAGACTGTCTGGCCGGTAGCTTTCTTTCCCTTGTCGTTCAGCACAAGAGTCGCGGTGGCCTTTGGCGCGGCGGCGATTGCCCTCACCCAAACACCCACCGCGCTGAGGCCATCGGAAAAATCAAAACGATAGGAAAGGCTCTGAACGTCCTTGTTCTTTGTATTCCACAGACGCCAGGCATTCTCAACGGTCACCGGCTTGAAACGCAAGATTGACTCTAACCTGGGTCGTTCGGCCGCAGCCCAGGTGGCGCGCTCCGCAGGTGCCTCGGGAAGCGGCGGGCGGGTAATTCCCCTGGCCAATCTTCGCGCCAGGCCGAGAAGGGTCAGGTTATCTGCAGGAACTCCCACCTTGAGTTCCTCCAGCGTTCCGATTTCGGCATCACTGGGAATTTCGTGCGATGGCGTCGACAACCCGAAGTGTCGCGCGAAGAAACCGTAGGCCTGTTGCCGGTTGTCGATCTGGTAATTGTGCGTGCTGGGATCCGTGTTCTCATGCCAGGCCAGGAAATCCTCACGGCCGAAGAGCCCGAAGAAGGGTTTGATTTGATCATAGATGTAAGGCTTCACCAGATCGGCGCGGAAGCAGCAATCGTCCTCGGCATTGTGAATCAGCAGCGTCGGGCGAGGCGCTCGCATCGCCACGAGATAGGGATAATCCTCACCCTCGGTGAAATCGGTGGGGTTCTCTTCAATCTCGTCGGTGTCGACCGGATGGGTCAAGTTCGACTGGAGCGATCCGAACCCGGCAACTTCCACGGCCACAGCCACTCGCTCGTCGAGGGCGCTCAGCACGATGGTTTGCCACCCACCACCGGAAAGACCAGAGACACCCAGGCGCGTGGGGTCAGCATGTGGCAGAGTCGCCAGATAATCGAGCCCGCGCCGCATGGCGAGGTAAAAGAAACCGAGCGCGTTGGCGCCGGCCAGGTCGAGATGCGCTCCGAAATCGTGACTATTTTCGGGCTGGGAGAGTTCGCCGAAGCCCGGCCATTCGAGACTGAGCGCCAGAATACCGCGCTTGGCGAAATTGATGCACCGCTTTTGTTTGTACTCAGCGGCTTTCCCCTGTGGGTCGTGCCCGTTGACGTTGAGAATAGCGGGGACGTGTCCGGCGAGCGGCTCGGGCTCATAGAGGAGGGCCGTTGACTGGAATCCCGGAACTATTTCGTAACGGAGCTTGCACACGCGGTAGCCCTGACCGGTCTCGACCGCGCTGACGTCCTCGAACTTTGGGCCCGATTCCACCCACTCACGCGGCCAACCGTGAAATGCAATGTCATCCAGCATATGCTTGCGGAGCTTTTGCGTTTCAGCCTGCCAGGTCTCCGGCCTTGCTGGTGTGGGTAAGCGGGGAATCCGCTTCATCAGGTATTTTTGAAGCTGGAAGGCGGTGACCGCGGAAGGCTGTAGGGTCGGCTTGAGGATAGGGTCAAGTGACTGGCTGGAGGTCTGGGCTTCCAGGCGAAGTGATCCTGCGGTTATGCCTATGGCCCCCGCGAGGAGGAAAATCGCAGCTTTAGGATTCATCGCGCACCGGGTTTTAATAGATAGGCACTGTCGGGCAATGGAGCGGCGAGAATATCATATCCACAGTGTCGCGTAGCCCTAAGTTATTCACTCACATGCGAGGTCCATAAAATATTCCACTTTGGAGTTGGCTCCGGCTTCTGCTGTGCAGGGTTATCATCTGACGGAATCTTCGGAAAGTATGGATACACTCTAAGAATGCTTCGCCCCGAACGGCGGCGCGCAAGCTGGCTACCCACTTCCCAATCACCGCCGCCTGCCTCCTACAGCGTCTTCATGTATTCAATCAGATCCCATTTTTCATCATCCTTGAGATCCGTCCCGAAGGTATGGCCCATGTTGGAATTCCCCGGAATGTCCACCTGGAACCGGAATCCCTCGCGTTCGGCGTCGGGACCGGAGGAGATGAAGCCCACGTTCTTTGGGTCGTAGACGTCGTAACCCGAGTAGAAGACGGTTGGCCGCTGCTCGACGGGCAGGAGCAGGTCCCAGAGGGTGGGCACCGAGCCGTTGTGCAGGTATGGCGCGCGCGCCCACACTCCATCCAGCGGCGTGTTGCTGTAGCCGTTGGTTTTGCGATAGGCGTCAAACTTGAACGGCGGTGTTTCGAAAGTGTGAAACTTATCCACGAGTGCTACCGTGAACGAGTCCAGGCGATGGCGGTCCGTTCCAATCGCATCGATGGCCGTTACTTGTCCCGTTTGGGGCGAGCCGAAGGCGTGGCAGGATGCACATTTGCTGTCGTACAAGGTTTTGCCGCGCGCGGCCTTGGCTTGGTCGATGGGAAATGGAAATGCCGGCGGATGCAGGTCCAGCAGAAAATCCGTTACCTCTTTGAAGCTTGCAGGTATCACCGATTGCGGCGTGGCGCCCACGGCCATGGCGGCGGCGTAGTTCCGCTCTTGCAGATTATTGTTATTGCCGTCCCAATGCAGATAGAGACTTTCTCTCGGTCGCTGGTTCCAGATCTGCGGCAAATCGACGGTGCCGATGGTGCCGTCGTCCGGCATGTGGAAGACATTGAATTTCGTCGGATTGAAAGTGTCCACGCGGCCCGGGCCCTGGATGGGTCGGCTGGCTTCCCATGAATTGGCCATCTGCTGCTCCAGCAGTCCGTGCTTGGTGACGGGAATGATCATGTACTGGTAGACCAAGCCCTCAAACCAGCCCAGTTGGTGGACTTGCTTGATGGCTTTCACCACATTCGCAGCGGTGAAGTTCGGATCGCCGGCGCACGCATACAGAAACTGCTGAAATGCCTGGAGGTCGATGGTGTGCGCGGGGGCTCCCAGAATCACTTTGGGCGCATCAGCGGGCGACGTGCGATATTGGCCCGTATGGCAGAGCGAACAGTTTGCCTCCAGCGCGGGATAACCGATCCTGCGCAGCGAAAATCCCACGGGAATGTCCTGTCCCAGCTCAAAGACGAATCCGAATGAAGCCCAGCCGCCGGCCCGCG
Organism: Terriglobia bacterium; assembly: GCA_030036915.1. Taxonomy (GTDB): domain Bacteria; phylum Acidobacteriota; class Terriglobia; order UBA7540; family UBA7540; genus Bog-366. The sequence goes on along the minus strand of JASHSC010000065.1, from coordinate 9,284 downwards.
GCATCTTGTCCGGGAACATGGTGGGCAACACTTGATAGATGTAGTAGGGCAGGCGGCTCTCGGTGCTCAAACCGATGGGGGCGTGCTTGAAGTGTTCTTCAGCGTTGGCGCCTTCAAAGTCAGGCTCGGCCCGCAGCAGGTAGTACCACAATCCATATCCGGCCAGCGCCCCCACAACCAAAACGATTGCCACCACGGCCTTGACGAATGGCGACCGCCAGCAGCTTTTCAGCCAAGCGAAAAACTCGACGATGGCGCTGAAGACTCCGTGCAGGCTGACGCGATCTTCCGGCTGCAAGGCGGAGTTCAGCAGCAGAAGAAGCACAATGCCGAGCCCCAGATCCGTGAGCAACAGTGGCCTCACCACTTCTGCGGGCGCCGACTGCCGCAGCAGGATGAACCAGAACGCGGCCGCGATCCAGCGCGACAGAACCACCAGCTTGGTGTGAGTCGGAAACTTTCCCGGAGCGACCGCTGAAGGCGAATAGAAGGCGCACAATGTTAGCAGCAGCATTCCCACGTTCTGGAGCCAGAGCATAGACGCGGCGGGAGGCAGGTCAAGCCCCGCCAGCACCGTATCCGGCGCGAAGATCGCGGGAATGGCAAAACACAGGTTGAAAATAATTCCCAGCCAAACGACCCGTCCAAACCACTTTGCGCCTGTGCTCATATCGGCTCCTTATTGCGTCGCTTCCAAATGCTCCAGCACATACGGGAACACGTCATTCGCTGCGGTCTTGCCGTAGATGCAATCAATGTGGCCGTAGCCGGGAATCACGTACCGTTTATAGAGGTTCGCCCCATTCGCCCTGGCCAGATCGTCCATGGTGATTTCCGTGCTGGGCGGCAGGAAGCACTGGTTCTGCTCGCCGTGAATGAATGTGATGGGAATGGCCAGGCGGTCGAGGTGGGGCATATAAACCTCGCCCCCGTTAAAATCCACAAGGTGCCCTACATTCGCGAGGCGCGCGAGGTGCATAAAGGCCTTCATGTTGGCCACGCCGAACATTTCATGCAGATTGTCGTGCGTCGTCTCGTTCAGGTTGATGTGTTCATAAAGCGGCGCATACATGAAGGTAATGCGATGGCAGGTCGCGTTCGTGCAGCGATTCTTCAGTTCCAGCGGATAGAGCTTAAGACCTTCATCGTAGATTTTCGAGAGCAAACCCTCGTGGTTGTCCACGTAAGCGGTCAGGCTCTTGATGCCAATCGCATCGAGGAACGACGGCAGGTGCATCCCGGTCTTGAGATGGGTGGAAAGCGGCGCGCGAATCTGCGTAGCGATCTGCGAGGCCACCGCCGAGCGCACGCCTTTCAACCCCGCCAGCATGGCCATGAAGAATGTGGTGGAACCCCAGCAATGCACCACCATCTGCACGCTTCTCGCGCCGGTCAATTCCAGAACCTTGCTAAGGGCGGCGGGATAATCCCGCGTGGCCACATCATCTCCGCTCGATTGCAGTGTGGCCGCGGGCAATTCGATGCTGTTGCGGTAATCGAGAAGCCACACGTCATACCCGTTGGCATAGAGGTATTCCAGGAGGTTGGTTTCAATGGTATCGATGGAAAAAATCAGGCTGGAAACCCCCAGTCCGTGCGACAGGATCACCGGCCCTTTCGAGCCGCCCTGGTAGCGCGTCAGGCGGAGGGTCACCCCGTCGGAGGTTTTGAAGAATCCGACTTGCGGGGCTCCAACGCGCAGCGGACGCTTTTCGCGCGGCGGCGCATCCGCGTCAAACACGGTGGGGCGGACGAACACATCGGCATAAGTGTCAAACAACGGCCCCATGAAGAATCGCGCGAATTTTGCCCCTGCCTGAATCCGCTCCGTCACGCTGCCGGCGTTGATGATCTTCATGGTGGTCAATTGCCGGGCAAAATCCTCCGGAGCGATGTGGAGAATTCCCTTGCCCACAATGGGCGCGGAGGCGCTTTGGCCATCGTAAATGGTGATGTAGAGGGTTGACGTGGCGGGCCACGATTGCAGCACGCTATCCGGATGCGTCTGCTTGAACCCGTCGAAATAGTAGGTGTGGCCGTCCTGCGCCACCATGATCATCCGGTAGCGCATGTTGTGCGTATCGACGTTGTTGGGATCGACGGTGAAAAGGTTAAAAATTCCCTCCGTAATCGTGAGCGGCTGAGGAGAAAGCGTGGGCGCGGTCACCGTCCCCACCATCGTTGCCTGATGGGAGGAATTCGTCACCATGTCGTCCAGGTCTTCACTCACAATGGTCAGGGTGAATTGAAACGGCGAGTTGCCGGCCTCGCCCTGGTTGAAGCCCTGTTGATAGCTGGGGTCAAGCTGCAAGGGTGGCGTGGCATTTTTCACCGCGGAGGAGAAAAACCCCTTCATCGTTTCGGTGAATTCCACCCCCGCCTTGACGGGCTGTGGGGCTGGAGGTTTGGAGGGCAGTGCATAATCGATCTTCCAATCACGATCTTGCGCCAGCAGTTCCATGGAACGCTCAGTAACCGCGGAGATGGTGAGCAGGGGATTGACGCCCAGCGGCGTGGGAATCACCGATCCGTCCGAAACGTAAAGGCCATCGTAAACGGCGCTGCCCGCGTTGCCGGAAAATACCTGTCCTTTGTGATTCACCACTCCGGTTTCCGCACTGTCCCCCATGACGCAACCGCCCAGCGGATGGACCGTGGTCAAATTCTTGTGGAGCAGTTTGCTCCAAAGGGGATTGTGAATATAAGTTCCGCCCAGCGCCGCTGTAGCCTGGTTCAGGCGGTCGTTCACCGTCTGGAAGATGGGTTCACTGCCCACGCCCGGCCAGCTCACTGCCAGGTTGTCGTGCGTGTCCAGGCTCATGCGCCCGCTGCCGTTGTCATGAGTCATCACCAGATAGATCTGCGACCGGTTGACGGCGCCCTGATAGGGGCCTTCAAAATCGGTCAGGAGTTCGCGTTCTTTCTCGGCGATGCCCTCCGGCGTGGCGACGGGTTCCGGCGAACCGGCCACGGCCGCTGCGGCAGCGAACGCTCCCGGCAGCAGCGCGCCCAGAGCACCGGGCACCGAGCCCTCCTCCGCCACCATGCCGTCCGTCAGTTTGGGTTGGTGGCGCATGTCGATGATGCCGGTGATGCAAGGGCCTACGGGGGGAATTTCTCCTTTCTGGTGATGCCCCCAGCCGACGCCGTTAATCACTTGGCCAGTGTTGTAACCGAAGGCCAGCACGTCGCCGTTGCCGGTAAAACGCTCGCCGAGTTGGCTGGAAAGCGTCAGGCCGTGCTGGCGCGAGCGCAGCAAGATCTCCGTTGAGCCCAGCGTGCCTGCGCCCACCACAACCACGTCAGCGGTGAGGGCAATCATCGGCGCCTTGAACTTCGCGCGTCCTACCCCCAGCACCTCGCATTGGATGACCCATTGGTTGTCCTTGCGCTCGATCCAGCGGACGGAGACCTCCGTAAAAATCTTCGCGCCATGATTCACGGCGTCCGGCAGATAGTTCATGATCAGCGTGTTTTTGGCGGCATAGTTGCATCCCGTGACGCAATCCCCGCATTCCGTGCAAGGCTGCTGCTCCACCCCCACATGATTCGGCCCCTTGACCGTGAAGTTCACATTAATGGGCGGCCGGTAAAATTTCCTGCCCATTTGTTGGGCGGACTTTTGCAGGGCCGCCAATTTGGGAAGCGCAGGCTCCGTGGTGGGATAGGGATTGGGCTTCAGCATCTCTTCCGCGTGTTGATAGCCGTCATCGAGGGCCGTGGGGAAGTCGCCTTCCGCGTTCTGATCCATGGGCGCGGGGTTGCGAAGCTCGCGCGGCCAGCGCACATCGTCGAAGACGCGCGGCTCCGCGCGTAGGGCCACGTTGGCATTCACCAGCGAAGTGCCGCCCAGGCCGCAGCCGACGAAGATGTTGATGTCCTCGTTGACGTGAAAATCGTACAGGCCGGTGCGCGAGCCGATTTGCGCGCAGTCCGGCGTGTGACATTGCATCTCCGCCACTGCCTCCGGCGTGCGGTCAGGATACTCGCCGGGCTGGAATTCGCGCCCGCGCTCGAGCACGCAGACTTCTTTGCCTGCCCGCGATAAGCGCGAGGCGGCGATGGCGGCGCCATAACCCGAGCCGATCACCACAACGGCATAGTGTTCTTTGATCGTCTCAATCGGTGATGAAAGGCGCGGCATGGCGATCTCCTTGTCAAGGCGGTAAAGCGGGCACCAACGTGCAGCTCTGCACGCAAGTGGCTTTGAAAGAGTTGACAGTCGCCCCTGAGGCGCTGTGAAAAACTGCGGTAGACTCTAGTTCTCTGTCCCGCTATGCATCCGGGGCTGGTACCTAACTCAGCGGCTGTTTGAACATCGGCGCGTCTTCATCGCTGTCCTGGTAATATGAAACCTGCCCCGACGGCCCGTCAACATCGATGATGGCGTACCCGTGGTTGAACAATCCGCCGGTGACTCCCAGGCGGATGGGATCGCCGTCGTCACCTTTGATTAAAGGAATTTCCGGGTGCTTTGGAGCAGTGGGTATCTCACCCTGGCCCACGGGAAATGCGGCGTGGCCCATGCAGCAACTTCTCGCCAGGTTTTTGTAGGCGTCATAGAGCGTGAAGTCATGCTCGTGTCCCCACAGCCACAGCGCAACCTTCGGCAGCAATGGGGCAACTTGCGGATAGAGCCGCATGTTGATGGGGCCGTTGTCAATGGCATCGAACGCGGTGAAGAGCTGGTGGTGCGACAGCAGCACGGTGCGCCGGCCGCCCGCGTTGTTCACCTTGTCTGCCAGCCAAGTCACCTCTGTATCCTGCAAGTAGGTGGCGCCGTCGCCCCCGGCAGCAGGGTTGTGGTCGTTATAGCCGGTGTCCATGGCGACGAATTGCCAGTCGGCGTTGCGCAGAGAGAAATAACTGGCCGGCTGCCCGAGCTGCTTGATCAACTGATAGTAGGGAACCCCGCCACAATACATATCGTGGTTGCCGGCGAGCGTAAACGTGGGAATCCGGTCGAGGTTGGCGCCCAGATTCAGTGTCTGCTGCCAGATCTGGAGAAAGTAGTTGGTGATTTCAAATTGAGTTCCCGCGTAGTAGATGTCGCCAAGGTGGATAACCACGTTTGGATTTTTGTTGGCAATTTGCCGCAGGACCAGTTTGGCGGCATTCTGGCCGGTGCCCCAATCGCCCAGGATTGCCACCCTGGCCTTGGACGGGAGCTTGCCGTCAATCACGAAGTCGCTCAGATTTTTGTAGACGATGTAGGGAATTTGCTTCTGCTGGGCAACGAAGTATTCGGCGTATTTGGCGGCGGCTTCGGCGTACTTCGGGTCGCAGTCGCCAAACTTGGCCAACCCGACTTGATGCGGCCCTTCCGGGTCGCCCACAATCTTGGCCCCTGCGAGCTTGAGGGCAGCCAGCGAGCAGAAGCCGAGCGTTTGCAGCAAGCCCTCCGTGGAAGGCTGTCCGGCCGCCGTTTCGCCCATCGGGATGCCCTGGTCCACGTGCTGGCAGTACGCAATCGCTTCCGAGGACATGGTGTCAAGATCGTCAGGGCGGCCGGCAATGACGCGCGGGCCACCAGCGTCCTGGGTTTGCACCGAGACGCCGGCCGTGGCCTCAACTTCCCCCACCGCCGCCTGCCAGATAGAAAGCTCGGGATCGTGAAACTGCTTGAAACGTGCCATAAGTTTGGCTCCTTTCGGGCTCACACCGACATCATGGCCCTTAGCAAATCCACCATGCCGGCGCCCTGATATGCTCGGTCTCGGCCTAAGTCCGTAGCCGTTTTGACGAAGATCTGCTTTACGCCCTCGGGGTCGCCGCGGTACTCCTTATGTCCGGACAAAAATGCCGCAATCGCGCCGGAAACGTGCGGGGCGGCGGCGCTGGTGCCGCTGGCTTCGCGATAGTGGAATCCCTGCTCCGGGTGGGCATGGCACGAAATGATCTTTTCGCCCGGGGCAACCAGGTCCGGCTTCATGCGGCCGTCCGCCGTCGGCCCTTTCGATGAAAAGTAGGAGACGCCATACCGATGCGGCTTGCTCTTATGGACGGAGCCCACGCTAATCGCGGCGTCGGCATTGGCGGGATCAGAAATCGAGCTGACCACCGCTACCGCAGCCTCCCCTCCGGTGGCTAACATCGTCTTGCCGTAGCCCCAATTGCCGCAGGAGATTACGACAATCAGGCCCGACTCCGCCGCTCGTGTGACCTCCTGGCAAAGAGGACTGTATCCGCATCCATAGTTCTTGGGGTCAAATGGGTATCCCAGGCTCATGTTGACGCCATCCACACGAATGCCCTGGCTGGCATCGTTCAGCTTGCGCAGGTACTCCAGGCCGCGGATGGCGGCCGACGCTGAACCCGTGCCATCGTCTTCCAAAACCTTGATGTTCAATAGCTTGGCGAGAGGGGCAACGCCCGAAGGGGCGCCCGGCAGATCCTTAATCTGAGGGTCGTCGCCTTCTTCCTCCAAGTAGGTCGCAAACTTGAAGGCCTTTCCCGCTTCCCACCCCGGGCAGGAGCCGGCAATGATCCCGGCAACATGGGTGCCGTGGCCCTCTTTATCGTCGAGAGTGTCTGAGCTTGAGAAGTTGCGGCTAAGCTTGGTGTCCACCGTCTGCCCGGAGGCAAAATGCGGGTGGTCGGCGTTAATGCCGGTGTCCATCACCGCCCAGGTAATGCCCTTGCCGCGAGCTTCGAAGGTGCGCCAGCAGGAGGTGGCCTTAACCGTATCGGTGGAATGCAGCAGGTGGGCGAAGGTCGTTTCGTCCAGCCAGATCTGGAACACCCACTGGCGAAGGTCGACAAGGTCCTGAATATCCTGGGGAACTAGCGAGGCAAAGAGGTAAAAGTCGCTCTCCGTGGGAGTTACGCCGCGCTTGGTCAGGAATTCCTTGATGTTGTCCTTCGCCGGTCCAACGCCCAATTCGGGGTGTTCGGCGGACTCCCGCAAGCAGATTATGACCGGGATGCGCTTCGGAGGTCCACCCTTCTGCGCGTCAATCAGCCGCTGGATGGACGCGGCAATCACAAAACTCTTCAGGCTCGGATTGTGTGGCCCAGCGCCCATAGAAAAGCCCCTTAAGACGCATGGATTTTAAAATGAAGCTAGCAAGTGCCTCGAAAGTTTATAGACTAAATGTAATTCCTCGTCAACAAGCTCTCCGACCGGCCTGGTAATGAACTTTGGCGGGCATATTCACAACTATGTACGGGAGGGGCTCAAACGGACAACAATGCACCTTAGGTTTCCGCGCCGGCTGCTCTATTAGGCAGTTTTCGCAAAATGAATCCGAGCTTCCCTATCGCGACTTGGAAGCCAGCGGGTTGGATCGCTGCACGCTCAGCGTCAAACCCGGTGACACGATTTGGGCACTCGCTTCCGATTGTTGTCGTGAAGCCAGGTCCATTGCTAGTAGCCCCCACGGGTCGGAGAAGCGGTCGTGTGTGTTGCTTGCAACCCCCGCCATTTGGCGCCACAAGTCTGCTTGAACTTGTTTGGATGTCGAGCTGTCCGGAGCGGGCGGCGGCTGTTGCGAAAAGAAGCGTTTGGCCGCACTTAATGATTTCGCCATCTTGGCCATCGTGTTCGCCCACCACTCAATTAGGACGTAGTCGCCAGCGATGACCGGAATCTGCGAGTCAGCATCAAGATCCGGAAATATCTGGGCCAGGTTGACGGACGTGCCCCCGGTCTCCTTGACCTTTTGCCAAACGGCGTCATCTTGCAATGCTTGCAATCGGAACGAGTCATCACTACCGGGAACAATCAGCCACTCAAGCGCTTGGCGACCGATCGATTCATATTCATCCGCCTCACGCGGCTGGCCGTCGCTGCCGAGAAAGAGGCTCTCACTTAATGCGTCGTCGTAGTCAGTGCCTAGATAAAAAGAGGTGCGGCCAAACTCTTCGGTGCGCGCGAGGTTTTGCTCTTCTTGAGCCGTGGAGATCAATCCCATCCTCTGGAGCGTAAGAAGGCTGGCTGCCATTGTCGAACGATCGGTGCTGGCGTTTTCAGCAAAATGCCAGTATGAGACTTTCAGACTCGGCGCATGGGTAACTAAACCGCTCCCACGGTATGCAGCCGTGATGAGGAAGGACTGCGCGAGTACTTTGCGGAGCTTGTCGGGATTGGCAAGATAATTTACCGCACCCGCAATACGGTTGGCATTTGCGGTGTCTGTGATCACGATGGCGCCACTCGCGGGGTCCGTGAGGACGGTACCTTTCAAGATTAGATCATTCGTGGAATCAAAATTGTAAATGCCCAGCAGGTTCAGCTTAAGTGTGTGAGCCTTTGACCGCGTCGTGGTGAGAACGCTTTGAATTTCACGGATGCCTTTGGGCAATGATGGTGCAGCCCCTGAGAGTGTGGAAAGGTTCAAACGCAAAGCGTTCTGAATGGCAGCGCTGCCGTCCGGCCCCAGCTCATTGAGTTTGACCTCGTATTCAAACGCAGCTTCTTGAGAGGCTAAAGCGTGGAACTCCGCCTGAACGGCGAGAGCAAGACTTCTTTGGACTCCTGCTTTGAGAGCGCTCACCACTGTACTCTGCTTGTCCTCAGTGAGGCCGGCTTTCTCGAGGTCAGTGGACGATGGGAACGGAGATGGTCCGATGGTGCCGAGAATCTTCGGGATGAAATCGGTGCTCGAGGTTCCTGCGGTGACCCCTATGGACGGTTCGACGCCGACGGTAAGGTCTGCGCCCCGCTTCCTGTAGAAGCCCAGGCGAGCAGTCGCCGCGTCCACTTTCTGAACACGGATCTGCAGGTCACCCTGGACCGTAAAAGACGCTGAGACATCAACGCTGGCGCCTTCCTGGATCGATAGCGTTGTCGGCAGGGCCGAAGATGAAATACTGACCAGAGGATTGACCGCGGTCAGCAGATTGAGCGTCCCGGAAACCTGAAGCGATCCGGCACCCTCGATCGTCGCTACGTCACCGACTCCCATGGCAGTGATGTCATCGAGCTTGAGCGGAATCGCGTAACCCTGCACACACGCTTGAAGCGCCGCTTTAAAGGTCGGTGAAGTCGCCGTGGTCGGAAATGACTTATAGTTCCACAAACTTATCGTAGAACCGACCGTAAAACCGAAGTCCAACTTTCCCGAGGTCGCGTCGACGCCCGGCGCGGCCGTTACTTTGATCCCAAGCCCGAGATACGCGCACCCGCTCGGCACCTCGATTGGACTGTCGAAAGGGGCGGGATCAAACAGCTTTCCCCCTGCAACCACTGACAAGCTCGCCGAAGCTGCGAAACTGCCCGCGAACTGTGGGCTGGTGGAAGTGAGTGAGGTGGGCTGGGTAAAGGCTACTCCGATCTCAGTGGA
>JASHSC010000681.1 GCA_030036915.1 Terriglobia bacterium | reverse complement strand
GAATGATTTCTACCCCGATGTGGATGATACGGGGTTTGTCCTGATGGCGCTACAGCGCGTCGATTACCCCGACCCCGGTCGACTGAAAGAGGCCCTGCGCCGCGGTACCGCATGGATTCTGAGCATGCAGAACCGCGATGGGGGATGGGGAGCTTTTGATCGCGGCAACGATTCAACGTTCTTGACGCGCGTCCCTTTTGCCGACCATAACGCCATGATCGATCCCTCCACCGGCGATCTTACAGGGCGAGTTCTCGAATACCTGGGCCGGCTTCATTGGCCCGCCTCCGACTCGAGAATTCAGCGTGGAGTCCGTTTTCTCCACGCTGATCAAACCCCGGAGGGTCCCTGGTACGGGCGCTGGGGTGTCAATTATATCTACGGAACCAGCGGAGCGCTTCGGGCTCTAGAAGCTCTGGGTTTACAAAAGGAAGCAGAGAGCCAAAGGGCCGTGGCTTGGCTCCGGGCAGTGCAGAATCCCGACGGCGGCTTTGGCGAATCCTGCGCCTCTTACGATGACCCCGGACTGAAGGCACGAATGCACAGCACACCGTCGCAAACCGCGTGGGGACTGATCGGCCTGCTGGCCGCTGGTGACACCGCAGAGCCCGCCGTAAAGCAGTCTGTCTCATATTTGCTGGACCAGCAGCGGGAAAATGGGATGTGGTCGGAACCCGCTTTTACCGGGACCGGGTTCCCGCGCGTTTTCTACCTACGCTACCATCTCTATCGTAACGTTTTCCCTCTATATGCCTTGGCCCGATTTAGAAATATAGTATACGGAGCGTCAGAAACTCAGGCTTGCCCCTTCACGCCTGAACAGTTCCCCCCCCAGAATGGAAGCAGGAGGCATCGATGAGGTTTCCGCTAGGCATGACAGCCAAAGTGAGCAAGTATATCGCCGGCAATCGGCTGCGGGGCGTCGAGAAGTTTCCGTTGGTAATGATGCTCGAACCATTGCACGCCTGTAACCTGACCTGCACGGGATGTGGGCGCATTCGAGAATACAAGGAAACTATAACCGAGCAGCTCAGCGTAGACCAGTGCCTAAAGGCTGTAGATGAATGCGGGTCTCCCATCGTCTCCATTTGCGGTGGCGAGCCGATGATCTATCGACCCTTGGGTGAACTGGTCACCAAAATCCTGGACCGGGGCAAACACATCTATCTCTGTACTCATGGAATGTTTATTAAGAAGCGTTTGAATGATTTCAAGCCCACCTCAAGTTTCTTTTTCAATGTCCATTTGGATGGCATGGAAGCGACTCACGATCTTTGCGTTGAGCGTAAAGGCGTATTCCGGCAGGCTATCGACGGGATTAAGGCCGCCAAAGAGCGGGGATTCATGGTTTGCACAAATACCACCATTTACAAGCAAACCGATCTGCACGAAATTGCTGAACTATTCGAATATCTCCAAGAGTTCGGAGTCGACGGTCACACGATTGCCCCCAGCTATTCCTATGCCGCAGTGCAAAATAAAGAGATCTTCATGTCCCGCCAGGAGATTCAGCAGAAATTCCGGGAGGCAACAAAGATCCTGCAAAAGTATTCTTTGATGACATCCCCGATCTACCTGGATTACCTGCAGGGTGAACGGGAAGATTTGATGTGCACCGCCTGGGGAAATCCCACATACAACCCCCGAGGATGGAAAGCCCCATGCTACCTCATTACTGACGGCCATCACGCTACCTTTAAGGAATTCATTGAAAATACCAACTGGGATCATTATGGGCGAGGGCGCGATCCCCGTTGCGAGCACTGCATGGTGCATGTGGGCTATGAGCCCTCCGCCGTTTTGGGGGCAAACCGGAGGCTTGGCGACACTTGGCGACTCTTCAAATGGCAACTCTCGGGGGGAAGCAAGAGCCGCCGCCGGATGAACGGCGATGAGACGGAAAAATGTTCTCCCTTGTTACCGGCGCAAACGGATTCATCGGAAGCCACCTAACGCGCTTCTTGGTCGAGCAGGGTGAGCGGGTTCGCGTACTGGTCCGCCGGCAAAGTGACGTGCGGTCAATTGCCGGATTGCCGGTGGAAATTACATATGCGGATCTGCGGGACCCCGCTTCCCTTCTGCCTGTTCTTAAGGGCGTCCAGCGCGTATACCACGTTGCCGGCGACTACCGGCTTTGGGCCGAGAATCCCAAAGAAATCTATGAGAGCAACGTTACCGGTACTTGCAATCTTCTTGCCTCTTCCCGTCACGCAGGAATCGAGCGTTTTATTTACACCAGCAGCGTAGGCACCTTGCTTTCTGCCCGCCCTCAAAAAATGCCGGATGAACAAACTCAATTGCATCTTGCGGATATGATCGGGCATTACAAGCGCTCGAAATTTCTTGCGGAGCAGGAAGCGTTGGGAGCGGCGCGTAACGGCCAACCGGTCATCATCGTCAATCCCACAGCTCCCGTGGGTCCAGGTGATTGGAAGCCCACCCCCACAGGCCGCATTCTTTTGGATTTTCTGAATGGCCAACTACCGGCTTATGTCGATACCGGATTGAATTTTGTCCCCGTCGAAGATGTTGCCAAAGGGCATTGGCTGGCGGCGGAACGCGGCCAGGTGGGAGCGCGCTATATTCTCGGCGGGCGCAATTTGACTCTGAAAAAGATGCTCGAGCTGGTTTCTGACCTCAGCGGTCGACCCATGCCTCGAGTACGATTACCCCTTGCCGTTCCCTTTATGGCGGCACTCGCAGATTTATTGGCGTCTCGGGTTCTGAGGCGCAAGCCCCGGATCCCTCTCGATGGCGTCCGCATGGCCCGCCACAAAATGTTCGTGGACAGCCCTAAAGCCAGGCGCGAGTTGGGGTATCAGCCTGGGCCTCTGGAATCGGCCTTGGATCGCGCAATTCACTGGTACAGTGAGAACGGGTACCTTAAGGAGCCAGTTCGGGACCGCACGGCGCGGGAATGTGCGGCCTAATCCGACTGTGTTTATCGCGGGTCACATTCGACGATTTCTACTCATCATAACGAGTGACGAGCGTCACGAATCCGTAATCTACTGAATCATGCCCGAGACAGCCTTGGTAACCTTTGCCTTGAAGGAGGAATTTGCTCCCTGGCGTCGGAGGCACCGGTTCCACACGATCGCGAATTCACCACACTTCGTCTCAGCGGCAACTTTCGGGTCGATGCAAGTTTACGTCACACTCGCCGGGGCGGGCGCACCAGATGCCAAGTCCGTCGATAAATTGGCCGAGCTTTTCAAGCCCTCCATGGCAATCGTTGCGGGAGTAGCCGCCGGGCTAAAACCACAGTGGCGACCGGGAGACATCCTCGTTGCAGAGTCCGTAACCAGTCTAAATCGAGA
>JASHSC010000680.1 GCA_030036915.1 Terriglobia bacterium | reverse complement strand
CGGTGGGGACACCGGCGCTACAGCCAAACGGCGAAACGCCCCCACCGTCCAAATATTTCGTCAATGTGATTTAATAACCTTAATAAGTTTGAGTTCTTAACATAACCTGTTATAATATCCACGGTTCGAGGCTGTAATGAACCCTTCGCGGTATCCCATTCTTACTCTTACCCTGGTCGGCGCGATTCTGATTTTTGCCGACGACGCGCTGATTCGTAGGCTGATGAACATGAACCGAAGTGTGCACAATCATCTGGCCATGGTGCTGGCCGGGGCGATCGGCTGGCTGGGACCGGCAATCTGGCTTGTGGCCATCGCCTTCTGTTTGCTCTTGACCACCGGCGCCGTATCCCCCCCTTGGAACCGCGGGCGATGGCTTCTTGCCATCGGGGCGCTCTACCTTTTTCACCTTCCCCTCATCCTTTTTCACATTCCCCTCATCCTTTTCCCTCCCTTGGCGATCTTCGGCCGCTGGGGCTTTACGGCGTACCTTTTCATCGGCTCGGTGGGAGTGGTATGCGCCATCTGGCTGTTGATGGGAAGGGTTCACATCGCCGGTGCGCTGTTGCTGCTTGTGCCCATCATGCGCGATGTTTCCTGGAAATACATTCCGCGTGGAACACGTTCCGCGGAAATGACGCTTTTCGCAATTGTCTGTTTCCCGTTGATCGGCTGGTGGGTAGGCGATGCGGCCACCCGCCACAAACGCCAACCCGCAGCCGCAACCACATCGCAGGAAGTGACGCTGGCACTCGACGGCGGGGTCTGACAGGCCGGGCAGCATTTCGAATTGCCGGGAAAGTGGCCGTTTCGATGCCCGCAGAGCGCCGCTACAGCGAAATCCGGTCTAATCCTCCGCAAGATTTCTGCCGATAGACATTTCATAGAACAAACGGTTCGAGATTCCCTTCGTGGAACTGAGCGCAAGCGCTGTTGGACCGACCGAGGCAGATATGGATGGCGAAGGGTTTGAACGGCTCCCCCTGTGGCAGGCGGCAACGAACTTGGTCGCCGCCGCGCACGCTTTCACGGACCACCCTTTCTTTCAACCCCACGAACTCCTTCGCACCCAGGTTGAGGAAGCAGCAGTTTCTATTTCTGACAGCATTGCCGAAGGGTTCGAGTGGGGGACGAGGCAGGAATTGATCGCCTTTCTTTTCCTCGCACGTGGGTCGGCGTCCGAGCTCAGGTCCGTGCTTCGTTCTATTGAAGAAGATCCGCGGTTTGCAAGCCTTCAGCCTGAAACTCTAGACCTGACGTGGAGGGCGGAGAGCATGGCGGAACGGTTGGCGCAGTGGAGCCGGGTGCTGCGAAAATCCGACCGAATCGTAAGACCCACCCCGCAATTACCAGATCGCAGGGCGTATCTGGCCGCGCGGCGCAGGCGTGAGTTCCTTTACGAGTTGGATCAAATGCGCACTGCGGGAGAGAGCGCGCCGCAAGGCTCGAACAGTCAAGGAAGAGCACTCACCACAGAGCGCACGGTGAGACACAGAGAAAAAGCTCCTCTGTGAACTTCCGTGATCTCTAAGCGGTTTGTCCCGTCGCCTTTTGAGCCAGGCATTCCTCAAGTGAAACTCCAGCCATCTTCGCGCCCCGCTCCACGCAGACGCCATCGTGCACTGTTGCAACCATCTCAAAGGCGATGTATTTGCCTTCGTGTCCCACGTCGGGCGTCAGAACTTCCAGCTCGCGCCGCGAATTTCGGCCTTTTGCCCGGACAATCGCCCGCGGTCCATGCCCTGGCTTTAAGTTACTGAGGATTTGAGAATCGAATCACAGCGAAAACTCTGGCGCCCCGAAAGGATGATTGTGATAAGGTCTCTTAAGAGACCACAATGTTGAGGGTCACGCGAACGTTTTTAAGCCGGGAAATGGTCTCGAAATTCGGGAGATTGCAAGTTTGGGACTCGTACGAAAATGGAGACCCGCCAGGTCCAAAAAGCCAGCCCGCTCAGATGTGTGACCTGCGGTGGGGCCCTGCCCTGCGATTCCCAAGGCGACACAACCTGCGGAGGTTGCAATCGCGTTTACAGGCGGGACAAACATGGTTACCTGGAACTGCTCCTGAGCGTTCCCTACACTGCCGGCCCTGGCGAAGATTACGTACAAGCCCAGCGAGTGGCTGGAGATCGGGTGTATTCAGATTACTTGCGGCCTCTATTTGAACGAGAACCGTTTGAGACTGTCTTGGAGGTCGGCTGTGGTATCGGCAGAGTAATCAAGCTGTTTGCCGCAGCAGGTTCAGATGCCTACGGCACGGATTTGCCAGTCCTGTCCGAATGCTGGGCCCGTGAAGGGAACGACCCCCGGCGCTTTTTCTGCGGGGATGCGACCAATCTACCTTTTCCAGACAACTATTTCGACATCGTATTTTCTTTCGGCGTTATCGAGCACATCGGCACCGCCATTGGACACTGCACCCTTTCCAGCAATTACCAAACAAAGCGCGCCTTATTTGCAAGCGAGCTGATGCGGGTTACCAAGCCGGGTGGTCGCATATTCATTGGTTGCCCCAACAAACATTTTCCTGTTGATATTCAGCACGGCCCGGAGGACGAAGCGGGGCGCGCTAACTGGCTGCGGAGGTTTATTTTTGCCCACACGGGGTTAAACCTCCATAAGACATGGGGAAAGTATCATCTTCCCTCATATGGTGAAATTCGAAAATTATTTTGCGTGGGCGGCAAAACACGCCGGATAGATTATCTTTCTCTTCGCGGCTACTTGGGCTTCGGAAAATTCTCGTATGGTTATCTCAGGCCGTTTGCATCGATTGCCAAAGCCTACATTCATAATATTCCCGGGCCGTTGCGACCGACATTCCTAAATCCCTGCATAATGGTTCAGATCCGAAATTAGTTGATGAGCAAAGGAAAAGGAGAAAGGGTGCGACCTTTTTCGGGCGACCGGGCAGGATAACTCTGCGCTGCGATTTGCGGTTACGACCGGGGAGCGTAAACCGTTCGCCCGCGCTTAAAGGTCATCGTGCAATGATTCACCGCAAAGTAGTACGGAATTTCACGGTAGTCGTCCACGTCCATCACAACCAGGTCCGCCTGCTTCCCTGCCTCGATTGAACCAAGGCGTTCGCCGCGGCGAAGGGCGCAGGCGCCGTTGATGGTGGCGGCGGCAATGGCCTCTGCGGGCGTCATGCGCATTTGTGCGCAGGCGAGCGAGAGGATGAATTGCATGTTCAGCGTGGGGCTGGTCCCGGGGTTGAAGTCCGTGGCCAGA
>JASHSC010000679.1 GCA_030036915.1 Terriglobia bacterium | reverse complement strand
AAGGTCAAAACTGGATGAGGAAAGCACGGCTCACGCATGACCGGTGCCGCGGGCTCGCCTGAAGACGACATATTTGGTTACGAGGCCCCGGCGCCCGCCGCCTTGGCGAGTGGTGGAAGTGCGGCTGTGGAGGTTCGAGGATGAAGGAGCGAATTTACGTTCGACTTCAGCCGGACCAGGGCGGCGGAATGAAGCTGAGAAATGCGCGATTCATCCACGTGCAAACGGTCCGCGATTTGCTTCATCGTCAACTCCTTCTCGTAGTACAAGCTGATGATCTGGCGGTCGCGTTCCCGCATGTGGTTGAGTGCACGGCCCAGGATTTCCCGCTGCTCGCGCCGATAACACAGATCGAACGGGTCTGCCGAGGCGTCGGCCAGAAGTGAGGGCTCGATTTTCTGATGAGCAGGCCTTGAGGTGGGGCCGGCCGAAAGCGTGCGTGCGCCGCAATCGAACCCCACGCCTTGGACTTCGTTTAAGGTGTGGTGCCACTGCTTCAAGGTCAGCCCCATGGCAGTGGCCATCTCTTCATCCGTCACCGGGCGGCCTACCTTGATTTCCATTTCGCGGTACATCTTCTGAATATTCCGGTTCTTGCGGCGCAAGTCGCGAGAAGCCGGATCGGCGCCGCGCAGGCCGTCCAGAATGCCCCCGCGAATCCGGTGGCACGCATAGCTTTCGAGTTTTACCTGCTTGGAGGCGTCAAACTTGGCAACGGCATCAACCAGTCCCAGCACGCCATCGCCCACCAGATCGTCGAGTTCCACGTGCGCTGGCAGGTGCTCACGGATTTTGAAGGCCACGCGCTTCACCAAAGGAAGCATTTCGAGCAGTAATCTCTGCCTCTCACGCGCCTGCCTTGAATCGTTCCGTGCCCCAGGACGTATGCTCAATGGCGCAACCGTGCGACGCCGAATCACGGGGCGATGAATCGGGGGAATCGTTGCGGCCTGGTTTAGTTGCTGGAAACTGGGAATCGGTTGAAGTGCCATCATGACCTCGCTTCGTTTCGAATGTCCGTCGGCCCACCACCTGACGTGGCCTGCAAAGTACGGACAGCGCCGTTCGACCTCGGACTTCCGTTCAAAGGCTTCGGGCAACACTTTTCCATCCGCGTGGCGTTCGTGATTCCACGCGCCCGTCGCCTTTAGCTCTTGCGGTCCCTGCGCTGACCTTAGAATTTGCAAAGATTGTGCCAAACCAGCCAGGAAGAGGGTGGCGAGCAAGCTCGATCAGCGAGACGGTCAATTACGGTGAGAGGAAATGGGAATTGCACAGGTTGGATTCGACCTGCTCCGAGGCAGGGATATTTGCAGAGGGATGTGAGAGGCCCAACGTTAGTCACGTTTTTTCAACTACATGGAAGGAGTTTTTGCACCCGCCTGCCTCCGGCGTGTCATGAACTTGGGGCAATTAAGCACATCGAGCATTTGTAGGGCCAGGCTTGGGAACACCTTAGAGTATTCCAAATCTTTCTTTGCCGGTCGCCCAGACTGGCCGCATCGCAGTTCTCATCGCGTTCCAAAATGGGAGAGTCCCATGGCCGGGGAACCTTAGGAGGAGGCGCCCCGAGGGCTCAATAGCGATGAAAGTCAACTCAAGCTCGAAGTCATTGCAGCCGATAAGAACAAGGTGAGGAAGGGAAGACGAGCAGGGCGAGCGTTGGCGGCTGATTAACTGCCAAACTCAAGGAGCCTTCGTCCTTTCATGCTTGATGTGCGGTGGCTGCTGATTCGCTGCGGGTGGATGGCAAATGGGGGAATTCACCTCCCAGGAAGGCTTGGTTTTAGCCGTTTCCCAAAATGGGAAGGAATTTCCGCCTTGGAACTCAGATTTGGTCCGAAACATGATTGAAGTTCGTAAAGACCCGCAGCTCGGCAGGATTTAAGACGACGCCAGGCAGCATCTTCACAGGTTCGCGCCGAACAGGCAGAAAGGGGCAAAATGCCACTAACCAAGCAAACCCAGAAATCCCGGAAGCCCGCCACCCTGACGGCTCCCGAAGGCGCGCGTGGAGCTCTAGGCACAAGCCGGGTCAAGAAACACTCCATCGAAATGCACTTGTCGAATCGCTCGGCTATTTCTGAGATGTCGCCGGGGGACAT
Source organism: Terriglobia bacterium (assembly GCA_030036915.1). Classification (GTDB taxonomy): domain Bacteria; phylum Acidobacteriota; class Terriglobia; order UBA7540; family UBA7540; genus Bog-366. The sequence goes on along the minus strand of JASHSC010000679.1, from coordinate 3,611 downwards.
CGTCTTTCTTGATGAACTCGCTACCGAGCCTGAGACTTCAGCTCCGAGTTTCTTTGCTGTGCTTGCCTGCCCGTGGTGCGGTTCGCCGGGTCTTATTACCGCCACCCAGTTTTCCGGATCGTCGCCAATTGTCTGCACCTCCAAAAACTGTTCCGGCCTCTTTCGCATCGTCAATGAAGCTCAAATCGTCCCCATCCCGCCAATCTGAACTTCCCGCCGGCCAATTGGCGCAAGCCCAACCCGTTGCGCACTCCATTCGCCCGCCGAGATTGCGGGCGCAATTCCATGTGGATAATTTCCGCACCTCCACGTGAACAGATTGACGGGACGCAAAGCCATTTCGGCCGAATCGTCCTCCGATGAAAGCCGGCCTAATTCAGGGATTCATAAGAGGTAAGAAGGAAGGGGACCCTGCAAGGGGTCGAAACACCGATGAGCCTTGCAGGGTCGTGGTGGCGGGAAACGCCCGTGCCGGGGGCGTTCTTAAGCTTGTGGAATATCCAATTCCAGGGCCGGACTGCATGCCTCCGAGGTCCGAGGAATCCTGCCGGTTCCCGTCAGGGCGCCGCCGTGGAAAGCCCTTCCGATCCAGCGGCGCCTCTGATGGCGAACGGCTTGGGGCCAGGACCCAGCCTCGGGACGTTCATCGCCACTTAGTGCACCTCATCCGTGCGATGTGCGAGCTTCGGGTCGGTCGCCGGGGCCGGGGCAGCGGCTGGATTTGTTGCTGCCACGGTGGCCGGAGTTGCCGGAGCGGCCGCCTGCTCTGTAGACTTGAACTTAGGCTCGCTCACGTACCCCTGTACAGAGTTCTTGTCCATGTGATTGATCACCACTTCCAGGGGTAGCGGATAGCCTTGCGGGTAGAAGGTGATCGCTTCATAAAGGTTCACGTGCTTCCGATCGATTTCCCGGTCATCCACAAGCATCTGCAAATCGCAATTCTCGTGTTTGGAGTCCACGCGGCGAACCGCGATGCTGATGGGTCCGGTGTGATGGTAGGATTTCGATTTCTCAAAGTTGAATTCGTAATAGGTCCGCTCGCCTTTCTTCTCGAGGGTCACCAGTTCCGTGTGGTCGCGGGCAATGTCGCCGCTTAAGTCCGAGCGGGTGGATTGGATATTCCCCGCCAAGTCAGTTTTCGCCTGGTCCAGATTGGCCTGAGTGTCGGCAATCTGCTTCTGATTGTCGGCCAGTTGGCGCTGCTGGTCGGCAAGTTGGTCCTGGAATTGCTTCCAGCGAGGGTCATCCGGGGGAGGCCGGTGAGCAACCACTTTCGCTGCTCGATGGACGGCGTGGTGCGTCGGCACCGGGGCTGGAGCTTCGTTGGTCGCGGGTGGAAACTGTTCGTTCTTCGCAGCGGCTGCCGCCTGCGCGCGTGCCGCATCCGCTTGGGCCTGGGCCACGTTCAGGGCGTTCACTTTGGCGAGCAAGGCGGTTTCCTGACTCTTCGCTTGGTCCAATGAGTTCTTCAAATCCGCACGCTCCGTCGCTAACTGCTGTGCGGCATTATGTTGCAGCCATCCGTACGCCCCGGCAATGATAGCCACCAGCACGAAGACCACGAGCGCAATCTTGACGCCCGAGTAACTCGGTTCGCGAAATTCCTCCCCGTCTGGCTCATGCTGATTGATGGTGGGATCCTGCGAGTCCCCCGTGGGCTTGCTATCTTCCTCCATGGCTTCCCTCCCCTTGGCGATTTGCCTTGCAGATGAAGGCACAACGTCGAGAGGCACACGAAGGGCCATCCGCGCAAAATTATAAGTGCTTTGATTTGGATGAATTACGCGAGGAGGCAGGTCCGGGCGAGATGGTGGAAAAGAGCAAAATTTCCTTGATTGAGAAAATTCTTCAGGGTTAGGGGCCGGATGGCACTGGGATGCTTGCCATGATATTTTACTCCGAAAACGCGCCCTTACATCGCAACCTCCCTTTCAAAACTCCTTGTCGAGAGGATTTCCGAACGTTACCTTATAAGTTCTGTAGCGCTGTCTCCGATTTGGGGGTCCGATGGTCGGATCAGGCGGGCCACGAAATCGGACCTCACTCGAGGTTTCGGGGACGGTCGTCCCCGCCCTCGACAATTTCTCTCGCAAGCACCCTGGAGGAACCCATGAAGCGTCGATCCTTTATACAACTGGCCGGTTTGGGTGGAGCTTCCACGTTGGCCGGCGCAACGCCGCGCCCCGTGCCCGCGCCGCCACCCATGAAAATCACCCGCGTGCGCTTCTACTTGAATCCCGTTTCCAATAATCTCTTCAATCAAAGCTCTCACATTGTGACGATCGAGACCGACCAGGGAATTACCGGCGTGGGTGAGGGCGGCAGCAAGGACACCGTCGTGCAATGCGGCGCCATGTTGATTGGTGAAGACCCCGCGCGCATCGACCACCTGTGGCAAATGATGTTCCGCGGCTACTTCTACCCGGCGGGCCGGGAGAAATTGGATGCCCTGGGTGCGCTCGACCTGGCGCTGTGGGATATCAAAGGCAAAGCCTTGGGAGTTCCCGTTTATGAGTTGTTGGGCGGCCTTTCGCGCGACCACCTGGAATGCTATTCCACCGGATTCCCCTATGAGGGCACGCTGAAGGACCAGGCGCACGCCTGCCTCGCGGCGGGCTTTAGAGCCTTTCGCTACGCCACCGCCATTCCGCCGGAGGGTCAACCGTTCAATTCGCACCAGATCGTGGATAAAACCTACGAAGAGTGTGCCGAGATTCGCGAGGGCGTGGGCAAGGACGGCGACTGGGCCATCGATTTCCATACGCGGTTTGATTTTCCCGACGCCGTCCGCCTCTGCACGCTCATCGAACCCCTCGCGCCTTACTTCACGGAGGACCTGATTCGCTCGGAAAATCCCGGCGTCTATCGCCAATTGCGGGAGCACGTGAAAGTTCCGATTGCGGTGGGGGAGCAGTTCGGCAGCAAATGGGACATCAACGAGCTGGTCGAGCAGCAACTCATCGATTACGCGCGCGTAACGCTTCCCAACGTGGGCGGCATCACCGAGTACATGAAGATTCAGGCGCTGTGCGAGACGCATTACGTGGGCCTGATCCCGCACCTCACGGGTCCTGTCTCAGAGGCCGCGCTGGTGCACGCCTGCGCCGTCTTCTCCGGCCCCGTGCTGATGGAAATGTCGCGCAGCGGCCACGCCAATGCGCCGCACCTGCCGGAAAGCTACGACTTCCGCAACGGCAAGATGTGGCCCAACCGCCGCCCCGGCCTCGGCGTCACGCTGGACACCAAGCCGCTGCAACTCGCGGCGGAAATCACCGAACGCAGCCGCCCGGTTCCGCTCTTCGAACGGCCCGATGGTTCGATCACGAATTGGTAAAAGTTCTTCTCTTCAGCTCACACTCCCTTACCGAGGTGCTGAAGAACATTCCTTGCCAGGCGACGGGCTGCGATCTCGATGGCTCCCCTGCGGCGATAGTGAATCGCGCTGGCTAATGAAGCGTAGTCCTGATCGGAAAGGCGCCAGCCGGATGCGCCGCAGTCTTCGCTGACGTGCGCGGCTGTTGAGGCTTTGGGTATGGCCACGACCCGGTCCTTGGCAGTGAGCCAATTCAGCGCCACCTGCGCCTCGGTCTTTCCCAGCCGGGCTGCAA
>JASHSC010000678.1 GCA_030036915.1 Terriglobia bacterium | reverse complement strand
GCGAGGGAAACCGAAATCGGCTCAGCGTCAGCGCCCATCGCGACAAACCGCCCGTCGGGCCGCAGACCCTGAAGGCTATCCACCATGGACTTCGTGGAATTGGAGGTACTGAGGATCACATCGGCGCCTCCCGCTGTTGACAGACTCTTTCCGTCGCGGACAATTTCATCCGCGCCGAGATCACGGACCATTTGGTCTTTATCGGGGGAGTGTGAAATCGCAATCGTCTCGAAGCCTGCGGCTTTCGCGTATTGCACAGCCAGGTGACCAAGTCCGCCGATACCCAGCACGGCCACGCGCTCATGCGGCTTTGGATCAGCCCAGCGGAGCCCGCTATAAACGGTGTAACCGGCGCAGAAAATCGGTGCGGCCTGCTCATAGGAAACCTTGTCGGGAATGAGATAGGTTACGTCGGCATTCATCAGCATGTACTCGGCGTGGCCGCCTGGTGCGTCTACTCCTGTGCCCTTCATGTAAGGACAGAACATTCTTCGTCCGCGCTGGCACCACTCGCAGCGCCCGCAGGTGGATTGAATCCACGCCGTACCCACACGGTCGCCCACCTTGCGGGATGTGACGCCGGGGGCGACAGCAACGATTTCGCCCACCGGTTCGTGGCCCAGGATGCGAGGGAATGCTCCCGGAAAGTGCCCAAGCGTCAGATGGACGTCGGTGTAACAGATGCCGCTGGCATGCATCTTGACTAACACCTGATTGGGTCCGGGTTGCGGTTGCGGAACGTCTTTGATCTGCCATGGACTGGCCACAGCGGGAACAACTGCAGCTTTCATAGCTCTTCCTCCTTCTAGGACAGGATGTACCATTGGATGCGGCGGCATTTCCGGTCGGTTCAGGGTTTTTGTGCGGATGGCTTTGGACTGGAATCTTTATCCTTGGTATAAACTCCTTTGGCAAGAGCTTTGAATCAAGGGGGAGTCTCGGAGGGATGTGAGCCTATGAAAAATCCCGGTTCCATCGTACCCACCGTTTCACGGCGGACGTTTCTGTCCACCGCCACGGCGTTGCCGGTGGCTTCTTTGATCAAACCTTTGCAGCAGGGCGGGGGTGGCGACGATTCTCCCTGGTACTCCACCCTGCGCCGGTGCGGGCAGATCAACTACAACGAGATTGATCCCGTCAAAATTGACCCGGAAGCGTGGATGGACTATTGGGCTTCGCTCAAAGTGAACGCCGTTCTGGTGAATGGAGGCGGGATTGTTGCTTTTTACCCGACTCAAGTGCCTTATCACCACCGCAGCCAGTTTCTCGGTTCGCGCGATTTGCTGGGGGAAATGGTGGTGGCCGGAAAGAAGCGCGGATTTCGGATGATCGCACGCATGGATTGCAACCTTGCCTATCAGGAAGCTCTGGACGCGCGTCCGGAATGGTTTGAGCGCAATCGCGATGGCTCGCCTCGGCCGCATGCCGAGTGCCCGTGGCTCTACAAGACCTGCACCTTCAGCACGTATTTCAGCGAGCAGATGCCGGCCATCTATCGCGAGATCAATGAGCATTATCCCGTGGATGGTTTTTTCACCAACGGGTGGCCCTCCACGGGTCCTTTGGGCGTTTGCTACTGCGAATCCTGCCAAAAAGTTTATCGCCAGGAAGTCGGCGGGATTCCGCCGGAGACCGCCGACCCCGCGAGCCTGATCTACCGGCGATATTACGCGGCCTATATGGATCGCGTGCTCGGAATCTGGAAGCAGTGGCAAACCGTGGCGCAGGAAAGAAAGCCGGACGCGGTTTACGTGGGCAACCTAGGCGGCGGACTTGAAACGGTGAAGAGCGTAAAGCGCCTGGCGGATGGCGCGGCTTGGTTCAATGCCGATCACCAGGGCCGTACGCCCATGACGCCGATTTGGAATTGCGCGCAACAGGGGCGCGTGGCCCGCTCGGTGATGAACGGGCGAACGGTTACCAACGTGGCGGGCGCGTACGCCGTGGGGCGGCCGACGTGGCGCCACACTTCGCAGAGTCAGACGGAATTGAAGATGTGGCTCGCCCAGGTAACCGCCAGCGGAATGGTCCCCTGGTTCCACTGGCTGGGAGGATCGCCGGAAGACAATCGCTGGCGAAATATCGGCCGCGATTTCTACACGTGGCTTGCCGCGAACGAGGCCCACTTTCGCAATCGCCGGCCGGTGGCCGACCTTGCGGTCCTCTATCCGCAGAGCACCATCGCGTTCTACCGCAGAGGCGGCGGCCAGGTGCCCGCAGTCACGGGCTCAGAGTACCTTCAGGGTCTCTACTACGCCCTGATCGAAGGGCGATTCCTTTTTGATTTCGTGCATCAGGAGAATCTCTCTGCCGATGCGCTTGCGCCTTATCGTGCGCTGCTGATTCCCAACGCCGCATTCTTGCGCGAGGGCGAATGCAACGTGATCCGCCAGTATGTGAAGTCCGGCGGATCGTTGTTTGCCAGCTATGAAACCTCGCGGTACAACGAGTGGGGTGATCCAAGACAAGAATTGGGATTGAGCGATGTGCTGGGAGCGAGTTGGGCGGGAGAGGTGATCGGTCCGCACGGAAACAGCTACATGCGCATCGAGCAACGGCATGAAGTCACCGCAGGCTTTGACGGAACCAACCTTCTGCCTGCTGGCGAGTATCGCTTGCCGGTGCGCGCGCGCGAAAGCTCGACCCCCGTATTGACCGTGGTCCCGAGTTTCCCCGTCTTCCCGCCGGAGATGGTCTACCCCCGCACGCCGCATACGGATGAACCGGCCGCCATTTTCAGGGAAGAGGGCAAGTCACGCGTGGCGTACTTTTCAGGCGACGTCGATCGCACCTTCTGGAATTCGGGCAACGACGACCTTTGCCGGATCATCAATAATGCTATTCATTGGCTGCTGCGCGGCGCTTCTGCGCCGGTAAGCGTTAAAGGCGATGGTCTTGTAGAGATCTTTGCCTGGGAAACCGAACCCGGCTACGCGCTGCACATCCTGAATTACACCAACCCCAATGCCCTGCGCGCGCCTTTCCGGCGCATCCACTCCATCGGCGAGCAGCAAGTGGAATTTCGAGTTGGGAGAAAGATCAGCAGTGTTCGAGCGCTCAAAGCGGATCGAGAACTCTCGTTCCACCAGCAGGAAGATGTCCTCACCTTCGCTGTTCCGAGCGTTGGGGATTACGAGGTTATAGCGCTTACCTGATTCGGTAAGAGGCCGCGCTACCCTCCTATTTCGAGCGCCACAATTCTTGCTCGTTGCAGACATGCTCATCCGGGGTTAGAATGAATAGGTCCGAAGGCAATTTCAATCGCCGGAGGATCCTGCAGAGTATGTAGCCATGTTTCCTCACTGGCCTTAGCCCAAGGGGTAATTGACGGCGGCAAACCCTCCTTGCCAACACCGGTAACGCTTCAGCCCTCTTCGGTCGCGCCCCCCAACCCTACTCAGGCAATCGCTTCTGCAAAGCCCCGATCAGCGCATGCGGCTCTAGCGGACGCGATCAACCACTACGTGCACGGTGAATATGACGCCGCCATCCAAAGCTACGACGAGGTTTTGCAGGACAATCCCAAATCGCCTGACGCCTACACGGGCTTGACCCGCATTTACCTGAAGCAAAACAGGGTGGACCAGGCCTTTGAAACCGTCACCAACGGCCTCAAGGTCACCAATGCTCCAACCGTGCACGTCGCCTTGGGTGAGGTTTATTTCCGCCAAGGCAAGATTCCGGAGGCGGAACAGGAATGGGTGAACGTCATCAACGGAGGTTACCCCAGCGCCCGCGCCTATTGGGGCATCTCCCGCGTTCGCAACGCCCTCTCGCTCTATCAGCAAGCGAAGGAAATGCTCGACAAGGCACATGAACTGGATTCCACCGATCCGGATATTCAGAAGGACTGGATAAGATCCTTGAGCCGTGCCGAACAGATTCAATTCTGGCAGAATTATCTTTCCTCCTCCACCAATGATGATGCCGAGACCCGCACCGACATGCAGCACCACCTGGAATTTCTCAAAGCCCTGCAATCCCAGCCCCGGCACGCCTGTCGTATGGTTAGCCACATTTCAACCACGGAAGTCAAATTGGACAGGGAATTGACCGACCCCACGCATCTTCGTGGTTACCTCATTGGAGTCTCGCTGAATGGGAAGAAAGGTAACCTGGCTTTCGATACCGGGGCCGGCGGTTTCCTGGTGGATGAGGAATTGGCGCGGAAGGCGGGCATCACCGAGGTTTCTAAATCCGACTTCGGAGGCATTGGTGACAAGGGGAGGGCAGCCGGCTTTGTCGGGTTCGCGGACTCGATCACCATCGGTGATCTGGAATTTCACGATTGCAGTGTGGGAGTTATCGAGAAGCGGTCGGTGGTGGGTGACGACGGGTTGATCGGCGCGGACGTTTTCAGCTCGTTTCTGGTGGACATCGACTTCCCCAATGAAAAGCTCAGGCTCAAGCCACTACCCAGCCGCCCGGATGAGACCAACACCGGCGTAGGGCTCGACACCGATAGTGGGAGCGGCAATGAAGACTCGTCCACAGGAAATGTCGGCACATCGCCCGCCGCCAAGCCCTCCGCGCCGGTTTATCGCGGGCCCCGCGATCGATATATCGCCCCTGAGATGAAAAGCTACACGCAGGTCTATCGCTTTGGTAACGTGCTGCTGGTCCCGACGAGGATTGGAGAATCACCCCCAAAATTATTTCTGATTGATACAGGCGCATCGAACACGATGTTGGCGTTGAACGCCGCCCGCGAGGTCACCAAAGTTCATGGCGAGCCGGACATCCTTGTGAAAGGGGTGAGCGGTTCGGTGAACAAGGTTTATACGGTGGATAACCCCGTCCTTCAGTTCGGCCATCTGCGCCAACAGAGCCTGGAATTAATTACTGTCGACCTTTCGCACCTTAGTGAGGAAGTGGGGACGGAACTCTCCGGAATCCTGGGATTTCCTGTGCTCCATCAACTGGAAGTTCGAATTGACTATCGCGATGGTATCGTCGACTTCAGTTACAATCCTCATCCCTGAATTTGTCCTGCCACGGAAAGTTGATATTTCGGATCCGTAGCGTCGAGTTCACCGCGTCACGAGCCGGCGTTATGCCGCCTCTACTGTAGCGGCGGTCTATGACCGTCGAACCCTCAACCGCAGAGCGCCGCTACAATGCTCCTGGTGACCTCGTTTAGTGTTGTGAGGTAAACTCTCCTCTCCTTCACGACCCCCGGATCGAGGCAAATTCAAGTCATGGCGAAAAAACCCTCACTCGCCGCGCCCAAGAGCAAGGCATTGATCCCCTACGAGTGGCCGGGATCCTACTTCCTGGGCAAGGAGGAACTGGCCGCAGCGGCGTCCGTCCTGAAGACGCGCAGCTCATTTCGATTTTATGGTCCCAATTTGCAGGGTTATGCCGACCGCTTGGAGAAAGCGTACTGCGAGCGATTGGGCAGAAAGTACGCGCTCGCCGTCAATAGCGGCACGTCCGCGCTCAGCCTGGCCGTGGCTGCGCTGGGCCTCGGCCCAGGTGATGAAGTCCTGCTTCCCGGTTATCTCTGGGTCTCTTGCATTGCCGCCGTGGTGCGCGCCGGAGCGATTCCCCGCCTGGTGGATGTGGATGACACCTTCTGCATGGACCCCACGGACCTGGAAAGAAAGATCGGAGCTCACACTCGCGCTATGCTGCTCACCCACATGAGCGGAGCGCCGGACGCAGTGGACAAAATCGTCGCCATCTGCCGCGATTACAAGCTCCCTTTGATTGAGGACTGCGCGCAGGCTAATGGCGCTTCGTTCCACGGCAAACCCACAGGCTCATTCGGGGATCTCGCCATCTTCAGTTTTCAATTGAACAAAAACATCACGGCAGGCGAAGGCGGATTGGTGGTCTGTGATGACAAAAATCTCTATCGCCGCGCCTGGGCCTGTCACGACCTTGGTTACCCGCGCACTCCCCAGGGCCGATTGGATACATCCGCGCTTCAGCTCTGGGGACAAGGCTCGCGCTGCCCGGAGCTGCTGGCGGCCGTCGTTTTCGCCCAATTGAAAAAGCTGGATAAGATTACCGCCGCCATGCGCAAGGCCAAATACAAACTGCGCGCAAGACTCGAAGGGATTCCCGGCCTGAGTTTCCGGCGCGTCCTTGATCCCAAGGGCGACACCGGACCATTTCTCCTGATGATCTGGGAAGACCGCGAAACCTGCCTGCGCATGGTGGAGCGGGCGCGCGCGGCAGGAGTCCAAACCGGGAGCCTGGGGATTAATAATGTCCCCATGACCGACGGGGGGCTGCACATTTACTACAACAACCTCAGTCTGGTGGAAAAACGTTCGCTCAGCGCCGCGGGCCGCCCTTGGACCGACCCCCTGAACGCCTTCGTAGCGAATTACGAATACAAGAAAGGAACGCTGCCGGTGCTCGACGGGTTAATCGAGCGGTCCAGCCTGCTCTCCATCCCACCGATACTGAGCGCGAAGGCGATTGACAAGATCGCCGCGGAATTCCACCGCGCGGCGAGATAGATAGGTTTGACCCAGATGCTCCGGAGTTGTAGCGCGGGTGGGGACACCCGCGCTACAGACCTCCTGGTGAGGAACAGCATGAGCAGCGGCCATCACGAAATCATCCTCATCACCCGCGCTGACGACATGGGTTACACCCACACGGGAAACCTTGCGGTGATGGAGTGCCTGCGCAACGGATTTATCCGCTCGGCGGCGATTCTGGTGATTGCCCCGTGGTTTGAGGAAGCTGCGAAGCTGGCGCGGGAAAATCCGCAATTCTGCTATGGCATTCACCTGGGTCTGATTGGCGAATGGCGCGGCTACCGCTGGCGGCCCGTGTTCCCCTACTCGGAGGTTTCCTCGCTGGTGGACAAAGATGGATTCTTTTGGCAGTCGCCGCGCGACTTCTGGGGTCATAACCCGAACATGGCGGAAATCGAGAAAGAATTCGCGGCTCAAATCGAGCTCGCGAAGAAGAAGGGAGTGCCGATCAGCTACCTTGATTCCCATTACGTAATGCCCTACAACGAGCACTATCGGCCGATCATGGAGCGGTTGGGAAAGAAATACGGGCTGCCGGTATCGTGCCTTCTGGGCGAGCACGAATTGCACGACTTCGGCATCTATCACGTGCCGCCGGAAGAAAAAGAGAAAGCGCTGGAGCAGGTGCTGCGAGACCTTAAGCCCGGCGTTCATCTGCTGATTGCCCACCCGGGTCTCGCCTCGATGGAAAATGATGCGCTGGTGCATTCCGAGCCTGAGCACGTGCAACCTGAGGGAGTGGGGCGCATGCGCGCCGCCGAAACCGCAGCCTACACCAGCCCGCGCATTAAACGGTTGGTTACCGAACTGGGAATCAGGCTGATGAGTTATGCGGAGTTTGTGAGGCGGTAGCCAGCCGCACCCCAAAATCCTCTCCTGACAGAATCCGTTTCCGTCGATAAAATTGTTATGAAAGACCAATTGGGGCTAGAATACCCGCAGTCAGAGAAGCCGATGGCAACCACGCTGTTTGCGACCGACATCAAGCCGAAAGAATATTCTCCGCTTCCGTCGGTCTGGATGGGAGAGGATTCCGACCTGCTGGAAAGGCTGCTGCAATTTTATCCACGGCAGGATCCGGAGCGCATTTTGGACGCGACGGTGAATGGAGGAAGATTTTGGCGGGGAACCACGCGGAAGATAATCGGCCTGGACATCGATGCTTCCTACAAGCCCAGCATCGTAGCCGATAACACCCGAATGCCTTTTCGGGACGAGTGGTTTGATGTGGTCGTCTACGATCCTCCCCACATTCCCAACCAGGGGCAGGATCGGGAAAAGGACTTTACGACTCGATTTGGCTTGGGACCTCGCTCCCCGAAGGAGATGGGCTACTCATTTTCCCACACTTTTCCCCCCTTCGTTCAGGAGGCGTATCGAGTTATGAAGGATGAGGGGATTCTGCTCTGCAAGATTACCGATTATGTGCACCATCATCGCTATCAATGGGCGCATGTCGATTTTGTTCTGGCGGCGAGGGAAGCCGGTTTCCAGCCTTGCGACTGCATCATCAAAATTCGCAAGGGGCCCATCGTCGACCCCAGATGGAAGACGGCCCATCATTCGCGCCGTCAACATTGTTATTGGCTGATCTTCCGTAAGTCCAACAAGTGCGAGTAGGGCTGCGCGTGAAAAGCAAAAAGCCGGCTGGCAAAGGCAAAGAAGTCACCTCACAAGCTGCCGAACCGTGGCTGAACCCGCCCGCTTCCACCCGCCAAGTCGCCTTCTATCAACTGCTCGTCGCGGCGCGGAAAATGTGGTTCCTGGACGCCCTGAGCGAGGCGCTGGGAACGGTCGACCCCGCCGTGGTGAAAGCCCAGATCGGCGAGTTTGTTCCAAACAAAGCTCAAAAAGCATTGGCCGCGGCCGGGCTTCGGGATGAGCATGTTTTCCCGCTGCCCATCGTGCTCGAAACAAAACCCTCGCTTGTGGGATATTACCGGATGCTGCTGGGAGCCTCGCAAAAGTCCTTCTATAAGGGGTCCACGCATTTGAGCGCCTTCAAGAGCATGGAGGAGACGGGCACAATCAACCAGAAACAAGCGGTGAAGCTCCCGGATTTCTGCCGGGCCATGGCAAGCCCGTTGGCGAGCCTGGTGGCTCAGATTTCCACGCTCACCGAGCGCGACCTGCGCGAACTGCCGCTGCTGACATTCGGCGCGCAGTTGCAGGGTTCCAATAACACCCAGATCGGCAAGAAAGCCATGCAGGAAGTCTTCGCCACGTGAAATCGGAGCCAGGGCGGATAACCGTGAAGAACTCATCGGATCGCACCGTCTATATCAACCTGGCTCACGACCCGGATGTAAGCATTTCCGAAGTCGTGGGTGGCCAATTGCACAGCAAAGTGGCAATCGAAGTGAAGGGCGGAACAGACGTGAGCAATGCTCACAATCGCGCCGGTGAGGCTGAAAAGTCCCATCTGAAATCCAGGAAAAAGGGCTTCAGGGATTTCTGGACTATCATCTCCAAACAAGGCCTGGACCTGGCCAAGCTGAAGCAGGAGTCGCAAACAACCACCGAATGGTTTGACGTTACCGCGCTGCTGGCCCGCTCGGGCGAAGATTGGGAAGCATTTCAAGCGCGCTTGGCCGGCGCCGTGGGGATTCCGATCGGCTAATCAACGCCGTTCGGTGGAAATAGTAAGGGAACCGTGCATTCTCAAAGTTTAAAACCCACGAGGTTTGAGGCGCTTACCCTGCTGACCCTGGCTGGGGCCATCATCCTCACACTCGGGGGTCCACGGGCAAAATTTGCTCAAGCTCCAAGCAGCGCGGATATCGCTGC
>JASHSC010000677.1 GCA_030036915.1 Terriglobia bacterium | reverse complement strand
AGCTTTCCCATAATCCCGGCGACCTTGCGATTGGCGGCGAGCGCTTGTTCATCATCGCCCTCGTGATCAAGACCCAAGGCCATCGCTTCGTAGGTGCCCGCCAAGCGCACTTGAATGCGCGCGGAGAGCTCCGGCCCGGCATTGGTAATGGCTTCACGGAGGGCAACCGATTTTGAGAAGTCTACCCGAGCGGTGCTGAAATCGCCCAAGTCCCTCTGGCACAACCCCAATTGATAATAAGCTCCGGCCAGGCGGTTCTGCGATTCCGCTCCCGGTGCTTCGGCCGCCAGGCGCTCCTGAAGGTCGAAGTTCTTTTTTGCGAAATCGAAGCCTGTCCGGTAATCCCCCAGCGCGAGCAAGCCGGTGCTCAATTTCTGATAATCCCCGCCCACGTTTATCCGGCTGTCCAAGGAATATCCTTTGGCCGCGGCAATGGACTGGCGAATGGCCAAGGCCTTCCGATAACTCGCGATTGCGCCGCCCGTATCCCCCAGATTGGCGGCAAATGCTCCGCCTTGCAGGTCGCCGATTCTCTCATAAGCCGAGGCCAACTCCTTCTGGAGCGAGGGATCCGCGTTGGCTTCGCGGCTCAGGCTGTCGAGATATTGCAGCGCTTTGGTTACCAGCAGTCGGCGCGCTGCGGTGGCGCCCGCGAGATTCTGGATGGAATCGTTGATGTCGAACATCAGGGAATTGGCAAGCGCCCGAACGTCGTTAAAGCGGCGTTCGGCGCGGGCGCGCTCGGCCCGAGCGATGCGCGCCTGCCAAAGCGTGGCGACCATGCCCGCAGCCACACTGAGCATGACCAGGGCCGTGGCCGCTACACCCCATTTGTGCCGGGCTACGAATTTGCGCGAGCGGTAGCCGAGAGTGTCCTTGTGCGCCAGAACCGGCAATCCCGTCAGATACCGGTGAATGTCCTCGGAGAATTGCTCCACGGAGGAGTATCGCCGCCGCGGTTCCTTCCTTAGGGCTTTCAGAATGATATTGTCCACATCGCCGGCCAGGGCCTTCGATAGGTTGCCCGTCCCGGCCGCCCGCTGCTGGCGCGTTCCCGAAGAAGCCGGGGCCGGTCCGTTCGCGGCGTCATGGGCCACCGCAGCTCGCCGCGCCGCCACGCTGGGCTTCTCAGGCTCCACATCGCAGATTGCCCTGATTATCTCCTGAGGAGAGTCTCCGCTCACCGAGTACGGCGTTTGCCCGGTTAGAAGCACGAAAAGGATGACCCCCAGTGAATACACGTCGCTGGAAGTGGAGATTGGTTCGTTGCGGATCTGCTCGGGGCTGGCGTAAGCGGGCGTCAGGATGCGAAGCTGTGTGACCGTCCCGGCCGAATTCTCCGGGTATCCCTGCGGCTTCAAAATCTTCGCCACACCGAAGTCGAGCAGCTTGGGAACGCCCTCCGGCGTCACCAGAATGTTGGTGGGTTTCAGGTCGCGATGAACGATGAGGTTCTGGTGGGCATGCTGCACGGCGGAGCACACGCTGCGGAAGATCTCCAGGCGGCCTCGAACGTTCAGGCATTTTTGGGAGCAGAACTCGTCGATGGGCTGCCCGTTAATGAACTCCATCACCAGATAGGGTAGACCCTCCTCCGTGGTGCCGCCGTCGAGCAGGCGGGCGATGTTCGGATGGTCTAGATTGGCGAGAATCTGCCGTTCATATTGAAATCGCGCCAGAAAGAAATCCGTGCTGTACGCCCCTTGAACGAATTTCATGGCCACTTGCTGGTCATATGTGCCGTCGTCACGCACGGCGCGAAACACGTCCCCCATGCCACCGCTGGCAACTTTGGCGACAATGCGGTAGTGGGAAATCCGGCGGCCGATAAAGCACGAGGAATCGCCCTCGGGAGGTGTGGTGGTGAGATCGCGTGCGGCGACTCGCAGTGCCGAGTGCTCCAGAAAGTCTTCCGCGTCGCGACGCTGGGCCAGCAGTGATTCGACTTCGCGACGGAGGTCGTAGTCGGCGCCACAGGCGGCGGCCAGGAAGGCGGCTTGTTGGTCTTCCTTACAGTCCAGGACGGCCTGGCAGAGTTCCTCGACGCGCTCCCAGCGATCAGCCGGCATGGCGGTTCTCCGCGCGCATTTCGCGCAACAGCCACAATTTGGCCAGGCGCCAGTCGCGCTTCACGGTCTCATCTGAAACGCCCACCACCGCAGCCGTTTCCTCAATGCTCAGACCGCCAAAAAAGCGCAACTCGACCACGTCACTTTTCCTTTCGTCCACCTTGGCCAGAGCGGTCAGGGCCTCATCCAAGGCCAGCAAATCAGTCGTGGGCTGACTGGAAATTTGCAGTCTTTCGTCAAAGGTAATCTGGCGAACGTCCCCACCCCGCTTCTGATAACGCCGTGAGCGGGCAAAGTCGGTAAGAATCCGGCGCATCAGCCGGGCGCATACGGCAAGAAAATGGTTGCGGTCCTTCCAGCTCACCCGGTTGCAATCCACCAGGCGTACGTAAACCTCATCGATCAGGGCAGTGGCTTGCAGGGTGTGGTTGGGACGCTCGCGCGCCATGTAGCGCTGAGCGGTGCGGTGCAGTTCCTTATAAACGAGCGGGGTTAACTTGTCGAGTGCCTCCCGGTCGCCGGCGCTCCAGGCTTGCAGCAGTTGCGTAATCTCGCCCGCCGAGGGCGTGGGCATCTCACCCTCCTCCGCGCGCAGAATTGTCCCAGGACTGGGCCCAGCGTATCATACGCACTTGGACTTATCAAACTAGCAGCCGCTCGGCACTCCCGGACACTTCCACTCGCGAGCATTCCCGCCATTCAATTCTTTCCGGCGCGTCCGATCAGTAAATATTTTTCTTGCACATTAACCGTTTCCGTCCCATTTCCCGCTATAGACGCTGGAGGGGCATATGAATCGGAAATTGAAGCGCTCGGGACAATGCAGTTTGCTGCCAAGCTGCCTGTTTGCAGTCCTGATTTTGTTGTCAGCGGGGAGCAAGGAAGCCCGCGCACAATCTCCCTCTCCATCGATTATCCCAGGGGCAAACACCGGCGCAAAGTCTGCTATCGAATTCATTCCTTCGAAACTTTCCTTCACTGACCAAGCCATAAACCAGGCGAGCGCGGCGCTCAGTGTCACGCTCAGGAACCCTCAAGCCGAACCCTCGAGCCTCAGCATCGTAATCAGCGGTGGGAACGCCGCAGGCGACTTCGCCGCTGGCGGAGACTGTCCAACTCCGCCGAGCGTGTTGAGGCTTGGTGAGAGTTGCCGGGTCACTGTGACCTTCACGCCCTCGGCGGCGGGCCTGCGAAATGCCATGCTCACGGTCAAACCCCCCGACCACGAAGTGCTGCAAAGCCTCCCTTTGACGGGTATGGGGATCGTTCCGACGGACATAATGTCCAATCGGTGGGTGATGGCTGAAGAGGCACCCGATTCTGGCTCCTCCACGATAGCCTTGGAAATTATGCCAAGCCAGAAGTTGACGCATGGGCGGGCGATCATTCCCGGCGCCAGGGTTGGTAATGGCACCCTGCCCGTCACGCTCGTGCCTCTGAGCAGCACCGGAACCGCCATCGGCTTGGTTTCGATCGTGGTGACTCCCACGAACCCCTCCATCGCGGCGGGGAGCACGCAGCAATTCACCGCCACAGGCATCTACACGGATGGCACCACGGTGAATCTGACGGGATCGGTGGGTTGGGGAACCTCAGCTGCGACTATAGCCTCGATTAACGGCGCCGGACTGGCCACGGGAGTGGCGGCGGGCAGCGCGGTGATCACCGCCAGCTATGCCGCGGCGACCAGTCCGCCGGTGGCCAAAGCGGACAGCGTCAGCGCCCCGCCCATCGTGGTCAGCCCGCCGAGCGTTCTGGAAGGCTCCACCACGCTCACCGTCACCACGCCGGCTGGCGCGACCTTTACAACCACGGGCAATTTGAATGCCGCGCGCGCGGGCCACACCGCGACGCTGCTCAATAACGGCCAAGTGCTGATCGCCGGCGGCGCCATCGACTCCAGTCTTGACCCCACCGGAGCCGCCGAGATTTATGACCCCACGCTAGGCACCTCCACCATCACCGGAAGCATGAACACCCCGCGCTACTTTTCCACCGCCACGCTGCTGAACAACGGGCTGGTGCTGGTGGCGGGCGGCCTGGGACCGGGGGGACTCGACGCGGAGCCCATCAACAGCGCGGAATTGTTCAATCCCGCCACCGGAAGTTTCACTTATACCGGCAATCTCAACACAGCGCGTGCCCTGCACACCGCCACACTGCTTCCCAGCGGCCAGGTGCTGATGGTGGGCGGCTCGGGCGGAGACAGCACTCCCGTGAGTACGGCCGAAATATACGATCCTCTCTCTGGCTCGTTCACCCAGCTCGACTTTTACCTGAATTACGCGCGCTACGCTCACACCGCGACGCTGCTCCCCGCAGGGACGGTATTGATCGCAGGTGGCTACAATGATGGCGCGCTGAACACGGCGGAGTTGTACGATCCCGCCGCGCAGGCGTTTGTCTACACCACCAACCCAAGCACCGGACAACAAACCTACCTGAACGATGCGCGCTACTATCACTCGGCCACGCTGCTCAACGACGGCCAGGTGCTGCTGGTGGGCGGAGTCGGCCAAAGCACATCTACCGACCTTGCCAGCGCGGAGCTCTACAATCCCGCCACGCAAACCTTCACCTACACGGGCAGCCTGGCCACGCTGGTACCCACGGGTCTGGACTCGCAAACCGCCACGCTGCTCAATGACGCCATGGTCCTGGTTGCAGGCGGCGAGGACTACAATCAGAACCCACTCGCGACCGCCAGCGTCTACAATCCCGCCACCGGGACATTTACGGCCACAGGCAATCTGAAGGTCCCCGTCGAC
Source organism: Terriglobia bacterium (assembly GCA_030036915.1). Lineage (GTDB taxonomy): Bacteria > Acidobacteriota > Terriglobia > UBA7540 > UBA7540 > Bog-366. The sequence continues at coordinate 4,907 of JASHSC010000677.1, read as the reverse complement.
GTACAGACCGCCACGCTGCTGAACAACGGAACAGTGCTGCTGGCCGGGGGCTTCAGCGACGCGGGCGGCGACGTCACGGCCAGCGCCGAGTTCTACACGCCCCTCACGCTGACCCCGCCGAATCTCACTTCCATTGCGCTTTCACCGGTCGGCCCCACTATTCCTTTGGGCAGCGGGATTCGCTTTACGGCCACGGGAAACTTTAGCGGCGGCGATGCGGAGGAGCTTAACGAAGTCACCTGGACTTCTTCCAACCCCGGCGTGGTAAGTGTGAGCAACGATGCCAGCAACTCCGGTGAAGCGTGGGCGGCAGCGGCGGGTTCGGCCACCATCACAGCCTGCGCCGGCGTGGTGTGCGGCTCGACCACGGCCGCCGTGGGCGCGCCCGGTGCCGGGTCGATTACCGGCAGTGGCGCATTCAATGTGACGGGCCCCATGGTCTTCGGGCGCGTGGAGCACACCGCCACGCTGCTCCCCAACGGCCAGGTATTGCTGGCCGGAGGTTTGAATTACTCCTACGGCTTCCTTTCGAGTGCCGAGCTGTTCGACCCAAACGCGGGCACCTTCACCTCCACCGGCAACCTGATCACCGCGCGCGAGAGTCACACGGCGACGCTGTTAAACAATGGTCTGATTCTGTTGGCGGGCGGGTACGGACCCACCGGCTACCTCAGAAGCGCGGAGCTTTACAATCCTGCCACCGGGACGTTTGCCCCAACCGGCAACCTGAATGTGGCGCGATACTCGCACACTGCCACATTGCTTCCCGACGGCCAAGTGTTGATCGTCGGCGGAACCGGCCTGGACGGTATCTTGACGAGCGCCGAACTGTACGATCCCCTCACCGGCACCTTCTCGCTTACGGGCAGCATGGGCGATGCCCGCCTGTATCACACCGCGACATTGTTGAACAACGGCCAGGTGCTCATCGCGGGCGGGATCAACGACGATGGCCTGGTAGAACCCGCGGAACTGTACAATCCCGCCACGGGAATATTCGCATTCACCGGCAGCCTGAACACCCTGCGCCAGCAGCACACGGCTACGCTGCTGAATAATGGCATGGTGCTGATCGCGGGGGGAACCGGCTCATTCGGATTTCTGGCCGCCGCCGAGCTGTACAACCCGCTCAACGGGATGTTCACGCCCACCGGCAGCCTGAATTACGCGCGCCGCTGGCACACCGCAACGTTGTTGACCAATGGTTTGGTCTTGCTGGCGGGAGGCGCGGGAAATTCACTGTCTGTCTCGTCGAGCGCCGAACTTTACGATGCTGCGAGCGGCGTATTTGGCATAACGGGGAGTCTGAACACCACCCACCAGCAGGCTACGGCCACACTTCTGAACAACGGTACAGTGTTGATTGCAGGCGGCTATGACATCAATGAGTTCACGCCGCCGATTGCCGAGCTTTACGACCCCGCAACACTCACTCCGCCCAATCTGGTCTCCATTTCCATCGCTCCCACCAATCCCACGGTGCCGCTGGGCACATCGATGCAACTTGCTGCCACCGGCACTTTCAGCAACGGGAACAATGAGCAGCTTGCCGAGGTCGTGTGGACGTCCTCAAACCCCGGGGTGGTGAGCGTGAGCGATGATGCCACCAACGCCGGAGCGGCCTGGGCCGCGGCGGAGGGCTTGGCTACCGTCACCGCTTGCGCGGGCTTCATCTGCGGCTCGACGACCCTGACGGTCGCTCCGGGATTGGTCTCGATTGTGGTTACTCCGCCCAGCGCCACGATCGCACTGGGGCTAACGGCACAGTTCTCTGCCATCGGTATCTTCACCGACGGCAGCAAACAAGATCTTACTTCTTCGGTGAGTTGGAGTTCCTCGGTTCCTTCCGTGGCGACGATCGACGCGGGGGGACTGGCGAGCGGGCTGGGCACAGGGACGACGACGATGACGGCAGCCTCCGGCGCCGTGGAGGGCTCGGCGACGTTGATGGTGATGACGGGGCCGGTTTTGACCGGCAGCATGGCCACACCGCGCGTCCTGGGCACTGCCACGCTGCTCGACAACGGCCAGGTATTGATGGTCGGAGGGTATAACTCCAGCGGCTACTTAGCCTCTGCGGAGCTCTACAATCCCGCCACCGGCATCTTCACCGCTACCGGCAGCTTGAACACCCCCCGCTCAGCGCATACGGCGACGCTGCTGAACAACGGCATGGTGCTGATTGCAGGGGGCGAAAATGCCAGCGGTGCATTAGCCAGCGCGGAGATCTACAATCCCAGCACCGGAACCTTCTCCTACACCACCACCAGCCTGAACACGGCGCGCTATTATCACACCACCACGCTGCTGGCGAGCGGCCAAGTGCTCATCGCGGGCGGCGATGGCGCGAGCGGCGCCCTAGCCAGCGCCGAGCTGTACGATCCGACCACGGAAACCTTCACCTTTACGGTGAGCCTCAACACCGCGCGCGCTTGGCACACCGCCACCCTGCTGAACAACGGCCAGGTGCTCATGGCGGGAGGGGAGAACTCCGGCGGTCTGGTGGACAGCGCGGAGCTTTATGATCCTAATGATCCCAATTCCGGAGTCTTCATCGTAACGGGCGCGCTGAATACGGCGCGCGAGCTGCACACCGCAACGCTGCTTATCGACGGACAGGTGCTGTTGGCGGGCGGGTTGGGTTCAGGCGGCGCCTACCTGGCCAGCGCGGAGACTTACGATCCGGGCCTCGGCATCTTCTTGACCGTGGGCAGCCTCAACACCCCCCGGGTCCGTCAGAGCGCGGCGCTGCTGAATAACGGCTCGGTGCTGGTGGCGGGAGGCGAGAACGCCAGCGGTTTCCTGGCGAGTGAGGAGCTGTTCGATCCTGCCACCGGGGCGTTCACTCCCACTGACAACCTGATTGACGCCGTCAGTGCGCCCAGCGCGACGCTGCTCAGCAGCGGTCAGGTGCTCATCGCCGGAGGCTACGATTCGAGCGGCTACTTCGCTGCAGCGGAGCTCTTCGCGCCGGCTACGCTCACCCCGCCGGGCCTCCAGTCGATCGCCATCACCCCCGCAACCTCCACGCTATCCCCCGGGACGACGCAACACTTTATCGCCACGGGCACCTTCAGCGACGGCAGCACCGCGCAACTTGCCGGCGTGGCGTGGAGTTCATCGAACACCAATTATGCGCAGATCAGCAACGACGTGACCAATCCCGGACTGAGTCTGGCCGGCGGCGCCCCGGCGAGCAACACTGACGTAACCATTACGGCCACCGCCGGAACGGTCAGCGGCTCAGCCACGCTTACCGTGCGCCCCACGGGATTCGTTTACACCGGCAATCTGAACAGCGCGCGCTACAATCACACGGCGACAGTGCTGAACAACGGCCTGGTGCTCATTGCGGGCGGCGGTGGGGGCTCCGGCGTTGGTTCCTTGGCCAGCGCGGAGCTTTATAATCCCGCTACCGGAACCTTTACCCCCACCGGCAACCTGAACACCGCACGCGAGGAGCACACCGCGACGCTGCTGAACAACGGCATGGTGCTGATTGCGGGCGGCTATAGCACGAGCGGAGAAGACGCCTTGGCCAGCGCCGAGATCTACAATCCCGCCACCGGGACCTTCACCCTTACCGGCAGCCTGAACACCGCGCGCTACACTCACACGGCGACGCTGCTGAACAATGGCATGGTGCTGATCGCGGGAGGCTTTGACACCTCCGTTCTGAGCAGCGCGGAGTTGTATGATCCCGCCACCGGGACATTCACCTCAACCGGAAGCCTGAACAGCCCACGAAACCTTCACACGGCGACGCTGCTCAACAACGACATGGTGTTGATCGCGGGAGGCTATAACGCCAGCGGCACCACCTTAGCCAGCGCCGAGCTCTACAATCCCGTCACCGGGGCCTTCACCCTCACCGGCAACCTGAACATGTCGCGCGAGTTTCACACGGCGACGCTGCTGAATAACGGCATGGTGCTGATTGCGGGGGGCTTGAGCCCCGGCATCTCAGCCACCGCCGAGCTGTACAATCCCGCCACCGGGGCCTTCACCCTCACCGGCAACCTGAACACCGCCCGCTACAGTCACACGGCGACGCTGCTCAACAACGGCATGGTGCTGGTCGCGGGCGGCAATAGCAACGGCACCATCAACGGCGACCTATCCAGTACGGAGCTGTTCTAATGCCGTTCAAGATTTGGGGCCAGGCGGTTAATCTTTAGGGCACTGTCGTGAACACCGCAGAGCTGTACAATCCCGCTACGGGGACCTTCACCTCTACCGGCAACCTGAACACCGCACGCGCAGCGCGCACGGCGACACTGCTGAACGACGGGATGGTGCTCCTCGCAGGCGGGGTTACACCTGCAAACAACGTACTCAACAGGGCGGATCTGTATTAGCCCTGTTCCAACTTAACAGTGCCAACGGCTTCTTCAAGTTGCAGGAGGCTTATGTTGAAAACCACAAAAATCCCGTTCACCGCTCTGGCCGTGCTGGCGGCTGCGACGGTCATGATCGCCCAAAGTTTCAAGGTTTATCCCGGATCGACGAAATATACTCCTCCGGACAACGAAGAGACGCGCAAAACGATGAAGTCCATGCCGCCCGGCATGTTGGTCAGCGTCTACCTGAGCAACGATTCCTTTGAGAAGGTTGCGGCGTTCTATCAGGCCTTGGGGAAGGAATACACCATCTTGATGAGACCAAGGCAGAACCGCCTTCGGCCAACCATTTCCATTGACCAGAACTTCGATCAAAACGCCCAACCCCTATCGGTGATGCTTCCTGATCCGAAGCGCAATCCGGAGCAAATCTATCAGTGAACAACTTCGGCTCGCGGAAAGGGCGTTGCAGGCCATGGCTGAAGGGCACCGTCGAGTTGGGTGGCTTAACCATGTTCAAGGGTTCAAGTTGCGAGAAGCGGCAGAGATTGTTGGAATGGCGACTGG
>JASHSC010000676.1 GCA_030036915.1 Terriglobia bacterium | reverse complement strand
CATGTCCTCTTCGCCCATGTACACGACGCATTCCAATCCCAGCAGTGCGGCCACTGTCGCAGTGGCGACCCCGTGCTGGCCTGCTCCAGTCTCCGCAACTAAGCGCGCTTTCCCCATGCGCTTCGCAAGAAGGCCCTGTCCCAGGCAGTTGTTGATCTTGTGCGCGCCGGTGTGTAGCAGGTCTTCCCGCTTCAGATAAATTTGCGCGCCACCCAATCGTGCCGTCAGTTGCTCCGCCAGGAAAAGGGGCGTGGGCCGGCCGGCGAAATCCTTGAGCAGCCGCGCGAGCTCCCCTTGAAACACGGGATCCTTCCGCGCGTTGCAATAGGCCGCTTCCAGCTCCTCGATGGGAGCCATCAGGGTTTCCGGAGCAAAGCGTCCGCCGAATTCCCCGAAGCGCCCGCGCGCGTCCGGCCCAGTAACTGATCCAGACTTGAAGGTTTGTGCTGCCACTTGCTGCCTCGAATCTTCTCTGCGCCTTCTTGCTGATCCGCGACGATTCAATAACCGCAGGTCTTATCCGCTTCGGCCACGGCCGCGAAAAAGGCTCGCATCTTTTCCGGATCCTTTTTTCCGGGCGCTGATTCCACTCCGCTGGCCACATCGACGGCAAAGGGCCGAACCTCACGGATGGCCTCACCCACGTTATCCGGCCCCAATCCTCCCCCCAGGACGATCGTTCCGAACCGGTGTGCGTCGTGGGCCAGCGTCCAGTTAAATGTCTTTCCCGTTCCGCCCCGGAGGTCGGGATCAAAGGTGTCCAAAAGAAACGCGTCACCGTGAAGATCGAGGAGTATCTCGGGGCGGAACCCCTCGCTGACGGCCACGGCTCGAATCAGCGTAAATCCTGCAATGGCTCCATCCAGCGGCGGAAATTGCGGACCGTGCAGTTGCACCGCTTTGACCAGAGACTCCCGAGCCCTTTGCCCCACGCTTTCCCCGTCCGCTTCGTCAGCGAAAATTCCCACCGGCAAAACCAGCGGCGGCAGCTTGAAGACGATGGACTGCGCATCAGCCGGCTCGATGTATCGCGGCGAGCGAGGGTAAAAATTAAAGCCCAGCGCGGTGGCTCCCAAATCGATGGCGAGTTGCGCATCTTCCCAGCGCGTGATGCCGCAGATTTTTACGCGAGTCGGCATGAGTTTGAAACTCGAAGCAGCGATTTTAGTCTTCCATTACGTCCGGCGCCCCTACGTCGACCGAGCGAGATAGAATTTCAATGAGCCTCCGCCTTGGAACCCCGGTCCTGCGTTGGAACGCTTTGCACTTCAAACTCTGCCAGAAGTTCTTGCAGGCACCTGCCGGGCTCCGGCTGCGACATCAGGCGCTCGCCCATGAGCACGGCGTCAAAACCCGCCTCCTTAATTCGCTGCAAGTCCGCAGCCGTTTTGATGCCGCTTTCACTCACGGCGATGCAACCTTGCGGCAGCCTTTCCCGCAATCGCACCGACGTCTCCAGGTTCACTTCGAGAGTTTTCAGATCGCGGTTGTTGACGCCAATGATCTGCGCGCCCGCAGACGTCGCGCGTTTCACCTCTTCTTCTGTGTGAACTTCCATCAGGGCGGCGATACGCAATTGCCTGCACAAATCGAGCAGGGAGCGCAGGTCGGGGTCCGGAAGGGCAGACACGATCAAGAGCAGTGCGTCGGCCCCCGCCGCCACCGACTCGTAAACTTGATAACTTTCCAGAATAAAATCCTTCCGCAACACCGGAACCGTGACACCCTGCCGCACTTCCGTGAGGTCCTGGGTCGAACCCAGAAAGTAATGCTCTTCCGTCAACACCGAGAGCGCCGACGCCCCACCCGCGACATAACCCTGGGCGATTTCGCGCCGGCGATAATTTTGGCGCAGCAACCCGCGCGAGGGCGAGGCGCGCTTGAGTTCCGCGATTATTCGCAGGTCAGACGATCCTTCCGCGGAGATGGCTCGGGCAAAATCGCGGCGCTCCCGGCGTGCCTCGGCCATTTGCTGTACGCGCTCCAGAGGGACAGCGAGGCGCGTTTCCTCCAAGGTCTTGCGGCGCGACCAAAGGATATTGTCCAGGATTGTTCTCCCCGGCTGATAAGGCATGGGGGTCAAGCTCCTCGTCTTAAAGTAAAGGCTCTTCAGTAGGACAAACCGTCAATGTATGCTGCTGATAAGTGCAAAGTCAAGAATGGGAGTCTTCAAAAATGCTCCGGCCCAGTGCCCCATCCGCCCATTAATTCCCATGAGGGTTCCTCCGGGCGGATATGAAAAGGGTCTACAATTCACCCCAAACGTCCTATAGTAGTCGATGATTTGTCGAATCGAACCTGATGGTGGTTCCGCAGCGAAGGAGAAGACATGTCCTGGTCGAGGGAGAAATCACTCCAACTGGTTCAGGAAATCGGGTTGATTCCGATTGTGCGAGCGCCTTCGCCCGAAGATGCATTGCTTGCCGCAGAAGCGATTATTGCGGGAGATATCCGCATCGCAGAAATAACCATGACCGTTCCCAATGCCATCCAGGTGATGGAAAAGGTGGCGGATAATTTCGGCGATCGGGTGCTGCTGGGAGCCGGCACAATTCTTGATCCCGAAACCGCCCGGGCTGCATTGCTGGCGGGAGCCCAGTTTATCGTCACGCCCGCGCTCAGCCTGCCCGTGATTGAGCTGGCACGGCGCTACAGCAAACCCTGCATGCCCGGGGCGCTGACGCCCACGGAAATCGTCACGGCGTGGCAAGCGGGCGCCGACTTGGTGAAAATCTTCCCTTGCGGACCACTGGGCGGGCCGAAATACATCAAGGCGCTTAAGGGTCCCTTCCCCCAGATTGAGTTCATTCCTACGGGCGGAGTGAATCTAGAGACCACGCCGGAATTTATCAAAGCCGGAGCTGCCGCTGTCGCAGTAGGCAATGAGTTGGTGGACATCAAAGCCCTTCGCGAGGGGAAACAGGAATTGATTTCCACGAACGCGCGTCGATACGTTGAGGCTGTGCGAACCGCGCGGGCGTCTCTGGGGAAATGACGGATCATGCGCCAGACCTTGTTGGATATCGCCCTGGTGGTGGGCATTCTGGGCGGGAGCGCAGCCATCACTCAGCTCTTCGCGCGGACCATGTACATAACGTGCTCGGCTTGTCACACGCTCAACGCCCGCCGGAGGATCCAATGCCGGAAGTGCGGAGCGCCCCTGCGTTCTGAACCTGGGTCGGGTGCGATTTAGATTGCAGTTCTTGATTCCAGGGATTGCTTGTGCTAGCTTCCCGGTTGGTGCGGCGCCTTGCTCGGCGGTCCCATGGCCGAAATCCTAAAAGTGGAGAGTACCTCCCTCGAGTACGTATTGGAGTCCGCGGTCCGCCTCATTCAAGGGGGGCGTGTGGTGGCCTTTCCCACGGACACCTTCTACGGCTTGGGCGCTGATCCCTTCAATCTGGCGGCGGTCAGCGAAATCTTTCGCATCAAACGCCGCACTGCGGACCGCCCCCTTCCCTTGCTGGTCAATTCCATCGATCAAGCCGTCGACCTCGCTCACGATCCTCCCAAGCTGTTCTTCACCCTGGCTCGGAAATTCTGGCCGGGCGCCCTCACATTGGTGGTCCCCGCTTCCAGCCAGGTTCCGCTGAAGGTAACCGCGAACACCGGCAAGGTAGGACTCCGCTGGCCGCAGGCTTCGTTCGTTGTATCGCTGATAACCGCAGCCGACCGGCCGCTCACCGGCACGAGCGCCAACCTCTCCGACATGGAATCGTGCTCGACCGCGGACGAGGTGGACTGCCAGATCGGCGATGTATTGCCGCTCATCGTCGACGGAGGTCCCACACCCGGCGGGCAAGCCTCAACGATCGTCGAGCTCACGGGTGAAACCGGCCGCATTGTGCGCCAGGGCGCCATCTCCGAATCTGAGCTTAAGGAGTATCTCGGCTGAACTCCGCGCGCATTCGAAGCTGGCTAATTAGGCTGATTTCCGTTGCGGTGCTGGGTTCCCTGTGGATGGAATGGTCCCTCTACAGGGCGATCCGGCGGCAAGCGGCGAGCGATGAAGCACGCTCGGCCGCCGCCATCGTCGTTTTCGGCGCGGCGGAGTATAATGGCGATCCCTCGCCCGTGCTCAAAGCCCGGCTCGATCACGTGCTGGAACTTACGTCCCACGGGCTTGCCCCTATCATCATCACTACGGGCGGCTCAGGAGGCGATCCCCACTTCACCGAAGGCGGAGTTGCGCGCGACTACCTGATTCAGCAGGGAGTGGCCGCGGATACCATCTTCTCCGAAACCCACAGTCACACCACGTACGAAAGCGTGCGGGCCGCGGCGCGAATCCTGGAGCAACATCATGCGCGCGACTGCATCGCCGTGAGTGACGGCTTTCATCTCTATCGCGTCAAGCTGATGTTCCGAGCCCTGGGAATTACCACCTACGCTTCACCCGCCCCGGAAAGTCCCATTGAGGAGGATCCTACTGAGCGCAAGCTCTATTCCCTGCGCGAACTGCTGGATACTACCGCCTGGCGTTTGGGATTGAGGATCTGATGGAGTGTCTTAAGGCCGCGAGATTTTGCCCAGTACCACGGCGCGGCGCGCTCCGGTTACACTTGGCAGATTTCCAGGTAGGCCGTGCATCGTGCGGTCAGCGAGGACGGCGAAGGCGATGGCTTCTTTCGCGTCCACGTCGAGGCCGAAATCGTCGGAGCCGTGAATGCGCAGCATGGGCAAAAGCTCGCCGAGACGCGCGACGAGAAGACGATTGTGGGCGCCGCCGCCGGAGATGATGAGGCGGTGAATCGCCACTTTGCTCAGCACGAAGCGGTCGAGCGCATGAGCAATGCTGCGCCCAGTTAACTCCGTCGCCGTGCGCAACAAATCCTCCGGCCTAGCGCCGCGCGCTTTGAGAAAATGTCTTTGAATAAACTGCTGCCCGAATTGCTCTCGCCCCGCGCTCTTCGGAGGCTGCATGGCGAAAAAGGGGTCTTGTAATAGCTTTTGAAGCAGCGGTTCGAGTACTGTCCCGCGCGCTGCCCAACGACCGCCTGCATCATAGGTTTTTCTCCCGTGGGTAAAGTGGCGCACAAGCCCATCGATGACCATGTTTCCAGGTCCCGTGTCGAAACCGAAGACTTGCTCAGGCTCGGCATTTGCCGGAATGACCGTGAAGTTCGCAATTCCGCCAATGTTCAGCGCCACGGTTCCTTCGCGCGCGTCGCGTAGGAGCAGATAGTCCACCGTCGGCACCAGTGGCGCGCCCTGTCCCCCCGCCGCCATGTCCGCTACCCGAAAATCCGATACCACAGGGGTGCCGGTAAGCTCCGCAATGATTGCAGGTTCGGCGATTTGCAAAGTGCGAGGTAACGCGGATCTGATATTTGCATCCTTAAAAAGTCGCCAATCCTGCGCCGGAGAGCTGCGGGTCTTGCAATGCAAATCCACGCTACGGAGCCTCATTCCGCCGAAGTGATGAAGTGTTTGTCCGTGTGATCCCACGGCGAACAGGCGAGAGGTCTTGACATTGACGCGTTCACAAACGTGTACCGCGGCATAGCTGAATGCAGCTCCCAACAATATGTTGAACTGGTCGATTTCATCCGCAGTTGTCGAGGCGTAGCCAGCAATTGCCATCAGTCTTTCCTGCAACCACGCAGGATAAGGCATTGTCTCGAACGCCAGCAGCCGAACGCGCGGACGGGCCGCCGGCCCCGAAATCCGCACTAGAGCCGCATCAATTCCGTCCATGGATGTTCCGGAAATCAGTCCCACGACTAAGCGAGATGATCTTGCAGGCACTTTTCCGCCCCTCATTAAACTTGCTTTTTGAGCTCAGCCAGCAGGTTGAGCGCTTCAATAGGTTTCAAATTATCGAGATCCGCCTCTTCGATGGCTTTCACCACCTCAGCGTTGAGAGGCGTGAAAATCGTGAGTTGCACCGGTCCGGATTCGCGGGACTCCTTGTCGGCCGCCAGTCGCTAGCTGAGGTTGTGTTCACTCAGTTCGTGCCGCTGCAGGATTTCCCTCGCGCGCTCGATTACAGTGTTGGGAAGACCGGCCAGGCGCGCCACCTCAATGCCGTAGCTTTTGTCCGCGCTCCCGGCCTCAACTTTGCGCAGGAAAATGATGTTCGACCCGGATTCTTTTACGGACACATGATAGTTCTTCACCCCCGGGAGCAGATCCGCGAGTTCCGTCAATTCGTGGTAGTGGGTGGCGAAGAGCGTTTTCGCACGAGTGTGCGTCAGCAGATACTCCACCACGGCCCAGGCGATCGCCAGGCCGTCAAACGTTGCGGTTCCGCGGCCGATTTCGTCGAGCAGCACCAGGCTGCTGCGCGTGGCGGTATTCAGAATCACCGCCGCCTCTGTCATTTCCACCATGAAAGTTGAGCGGCCGCGCGCCAGGTTGTCCGAAGCGCCGATGCGCGTGAAGATCCGGTCGAAAATGGGGAGTTTGGCGCGGGCGGCGGGAACAAAACTACCCAACTGCGCCATCACCGCAATTTGCGCGGCCTGGCGCAGGTAGGTTGATTTACCCCCCATGTTTGGCCCGGTAACGAGCAGCAGCAGGTCTGTGCTGCCGTTCAT
>JASHSC010000675.1 GCA_030036915.1 Terriglobia bacterium | reverse complement strand
CTGGGAGCGGAAATGAATCGGAATCTGGCGGCGGGAGTGGTGGCGTTGGCGGGGGCGTTGCTGTGCCCGAGCTTCCTCTACCTGGCGGGCACGCCGCTGACGGAACCGTTCGCCATGATGTGGCTTGCGCTGGTGGTTTATGCGCTCTTCCGATACTCACTAACCGGTTCATGGAAAGCCCTCACAGGCGCAAGCGTGGCCGCTTTGATGGGCACGCTCACGCGCTACGACATGTGGAACGTTTTGCCCTTTGCCGCAGCGTTGGTATTTGTAATCTACCCTTGTGCCTGGCGGCAGCGGTGTCTCCGCGCGTTCTTCTTTGCCGGAATTGCGCTGCTGGGCCCGCTTGCCTGGATGATTCACAACGCGCATCGCTTCGGGAATCCGCTGGAATTCTATAATGGTCCCGGCTCCGCGCAGGACATCTACGCCCACCAGTTGGCGACCACGGGTTTCCCGTATCCCACGGCTGGCAGCCTGCTGCTTTCCACGCGGTATTACCTGGAAGACTTGAAGTTGGTGATGGGCGCAGGCGCACTGGAACTGGCCGTGCTTGGTGTGGTGGCGTGGGGCGCGAGTCTGCGGTCGTCGCGGCGCGCTGCGGCGGCGGTGCTGCTGCTGGTTCCACTGCCGTTCTACATTGAAGCCATGGCGCACGCGGGAGTGCCGCTGTATGTTCCCACCTTGTTTCCTCACACCTACTACAACATAAGATATGGGGCGGAAATGATTTGCGCCGCCGCACTGTTCCCGTCGTTTGTATTCGCGCCGCGTCTGGAAAGGAGACTTCGACTGGCACTGCTGGTGATCTTCCTTGCAGTCATTGGAGGCCAGTTTGTGCAACTGACTTCCGCGGGGGCCCCCGAAATGCCGATTGTGAAGGAGGGCATCCTGAATACCCCTTGCCGCAATCCGAACCAGCAAGCTATGATCGCCTACCTGCGCGCGCACTATGATGGAGGGCGCGTCCTGGTGGCGGCGGGAAAGTGGCCGTGCGTCATGCCGGATGTCGGCATCGAGTTTCGCAACACCCTCAGCAAAGACAATCGCCCCTATTGGGCCAAAATGCGGACTGAGCCGCAGAAGTGGGTGGAATGGATCATCCGCGGCGAAGGAGATGAGGTGGACAGTCTGATGCGCTCATACCCGGGGGCGTTCAAGGATTTCGACATTGTCGACCAGGAACAATTTCCACGCGAGGGTGGATTCGCAATCTACCGGCTGCGCAGCAAATGAATTCGCACGATAGACAATCAAAATGACCCATCTGATTCCCTTCACCAAATATCACGGGCAGAGAAATGACTGGCTCGTGGTGGCCGAAAAGCACGTCCCCAAACGCTTGCCTGAGTTCGCGCGCGCAATTCTCGACCGCCACACCGGCGCGGGCGCCGATGGTTTAATCGTCATGCTGAAGCCGGGCACGCGCGGCCACAACGCGCGCGTTCGCTTCATCAATGCCGACGGCAGCGAGGCGGAAATGTCCGGAAACGGCATCCGCTGCGCCGGTTTGGATCTTCTTGAGCATATGCCTCGTAGACGAACCCTGACCATCGAGACCTCGGCCGGAGTCAAGACCTTGGAAAAGGCGAAATCGATTGACGGCAAGCAGGCTTTTCGTGTGCACATGGGTGCTCCAATCCTCAGTGCGGTAGAGATTCCATTCAATCCTGCCCAAACGGTGTCACCCATTCTCCGTTTCCTGCTTAAGACTCGTGCGGGCGACTTGCCCGTGACGGTCACTTCCATGGGTAACCCGCATTGCAGTGTGTTCGTGGCAGATTTCGAAACGGTTGACTGGGCGCGATTAGGCGAAGAAATCGAACGCAACGAGCATTTTCCCCATCGCACGAACGTTGAGTTCGTCCGACCCGTTTCCAAAGATGAAATTGAAGTGCGATTTTGGGAGCGTGGTGTTGGCCGCACAAATTCGTCAGGAACGGGTTCATGCGCGGCAACGGTGGCTGCGATTCTGAACGGACTTACGGACCGGCGAGTGCACGTTCGGACGGAAGCGGGAACCCTGGAGGTGCAGTGGCCGGAGGGCGGCGAGGTGATCCTTACAGGTCCCGCCGAGAAGGTGATGGCCGGGACTTACCTCTACCGGGGTTAGGCTTACGGGTGAACGTAGAGGTAGAGCTTGTGGGGAAGTCCATTCTTGGATGTGACGTCCTCAACCTTGTCCGGATCCCAGCCGGGAATGTGAAAGTCGTGGCAGACAATGCGCGTCCCGGAATGGAGTTGATGTTCGAGTCGCGGGCGAAGCTTCTCGTTGGCTGAGGTCAGCAGGTAGAGCGTCACCACCGTGGCCCTGCTGAGGCTTACATCGAACATATCCTCATTCATGATGCGCACCTTATCCTCAAGCCCTAATTCCTTAACGCGATCGCTCGATTCACGAGAGAGCTCCTGATTGATCTCGACGCCGACGGCATGAGCGCCGAATTTCTGCGCCGCGGTAATGACAATGCGCCCGTCACCCGAACCCAAATCGTAAACCACGTCATCAGGAGTGACCTTCGCCAGCTCCAACATCTTGTCGACAATATCTTGCGGCGTCGGCACATAGGGAACTTGCTTGATCAGCGTGGCATTGGAGAGGTTTTGTCCTGATTGTGCCGCGCGCGCGGGAATCGACAATTGCCCGAGGAAGAGGAAGACGCCCAACACTGAAAGAATGGCAGTCCTTTGCGGAATGCGCCGGTAGTCAATGAAACTGGAAATGAAATTACGCATGTAACGATTCTAGCGTTGTCGTGTAATCTTGTCGAGAAGGGTTCGCGTGACCCCAATCCCTTCATCTGGAGAATCTCGGCTTGACCCAACCAGCTCTGCGCCGTGAACTGAAGTTCACCCATGCCACCGCCATCGTTATTGCCAACATGATAGGGACCGGAATTTTCACCACCACGGGATTTCTGGCGGGTGATTTGGGCCGGCCCTCTTTGGTGATCGGAATTTGGGGTGTGGGCGGTCTGATTGCCGTCGCCGGCTGCCTCTGTTACTCGGAAATGGGAGTGAACCTTCCGGAATCGGGGGGCGAGTATATCTTCTTACGCGAAGCCTGGGGCCCGCTGTGGGGATTCCTGAGCGGCTGGGTTTCCTTCTTCGCGGGATTTTCCGCACCCATCGCCGCGGCAGCGCTGGCATTTTCGGAATACTTCAGTCATTTTTTCCCGGCTTTCTCCATTTCGGGACCGGCAGCGAATTCCGGCGCGGCGCAAGGCTGGTTCCACGCGGGTCCCGGCCAGTGGCTGGCGGTGGGAATCGTGCTGGCATTTTCAGCCGTAAACGTGGCCGGGTTGCGGCCCGCCGCGCGGCTGCAAAACCTGCTCACGGCTCTCAAGCTTGGCGTGCTGGCGCTCTTCCTGATCATGGCGGTAATGGTGGGGCACGGGAGCGTGGCGCATTTTTCGCAGACTGCCGCGCGAACTTCCAGCCACAGCCTGCCCGCGCAGTTCGCCGTCTCACTGGTCTTCGTGATGTTCGCATACAGCGGTTGGAATGCCGCGACCTATGTTTCGGGCGAAATAAAGAACCCGGAACGCAATATTCCTGCTTCGCTGGTGGTGGGAACACTCACCGTGGCAGGACTGTATCTGCTGCTGAACGCGGCATTTGTTTTTGCGCTGCCCCTGGAATCCATGAAGGGCGTGGTGGCGATCGGGGAGGCGGCTGCCGGCGCGATGTTCGGCGTGCGTGGCGGCAATCTTTTCAGCGCCATTATGTCCGTGGGGCTGCTTTCGACCGTCAGCGCCATGGTGATTGCGGGGCCCCGAGTCTACTTTGCCATGGCGGCGGACGGCTGCTTCTTTCGCACCGCGGCGCGCATTCATCCCCGGTGGGGCACACCGATGTATGCCATCCTATTTCAGGCCCTGGCAACCGTCTTGATGATTCTCAGCGGAAATTTTGAGAGCCTGGTTTACTACATCGGGTTCGCCCTGATTTTCTTTGCGGCGCTGGCCGTGGCGGGGCTAGTCCGCCTGCGGCGGCGCGAGAGCTGGCGGAAACTCGCGGTGGTGAATTGGGGCTACCCGCTTGCCCCCGCAGTTTTTCTCGTAGCGAGCGCGTGGATGCTCTCCTACACCGCCTCGATGCGGCCTAAAGAGTCCGGCCTCGGGTTGCTGACCATTGTTTTGGGGGCAGTGCTGTATTTCTGGAGATTCCGGCGCCGATGAGCAGGGTAAATCGCAGGCGATTTCTCAAGAACTCGCTGGGCTCCGCAGCCTGCGTAGCCTTTCATCCTAGTGCAGTATTGCCGGCCTCGAATTCCGCCTACACTGTGGTTTGGGACTTGGATAAGGCTCACCGCGAGTCGACCCCCACGCGCGACCGTGTGTGCCTCAACGGCCTCTGGCGCTGGCAACCCGCGATGGACAGGGCGGACAGAACACCCTCTGCAAACTGGGGATACTTCCGAGTGCCGGACTGCTGGCCGGCGGAAAATGGACCGGACAAGGACCCGCTGATCTTCTATCCCCACCCCCAATGGGAGAAGCAGAACTGGGACCGCGTTACCGCCGCATGGTATCAAAGGGAAATAACTGTCCCGCCGGAATGGAAGGGCCGCCGCATTGCCATTTCGACGGCATATTTGAACTCCTACGCCGCCGTCTCCATTGACGGCGCACAAGTGGGTGAAATTCGTTTCCCCGCGGGCCAGGTTGACGTCACCGCCGTATGCCGGCCCGGTGAAAAACATCTACTTACCCTGCTGGTGGTGGCCTTGCCGTTGAAAGCAGTGATGATGTCTTTCGCTGAAAGCGCGGGTGCGCAACAGGTGGCAGGCGGAGTCGAGCGGCGTGGGCTGTGCGGCGATGTCTACCTCGAGGGAATGCCGTCAGGACCGCGCGTTGCGGATATCAAAGTTGAAACGTCGGTGCGCAATTGGCAAATCACTTTTGATTGCGCTCTCGATGCGCTTGATTCCGGCGCCCACTGCGTTTTGCGCGGGCAGATCAATGATGGCGAGCGCCAGGCCGCGGAATTTACGAGCCCTCCATTTGCTCATCGCGAAATGGTGAACGGGCGAATCCGTTCCACCCACGCCTGGCACCCCGAAAAGCTCTGGGATACGCACACGCCCGGGAACCAGTATTCTCTAAGCCTTTCACTGCTTGATTCAGCAGGCAAAGTTCTCGACACCGCGCTCCCCGTGCGCTTTGGTTTTCGGGAATTCTGGATCGATGGCAAGGACTTTTACCTGAATGGTACAAGGATTTACCTTGCGGCCTTCCCGCTCGACAATGCTCAGCAGAGCGCGCTCATGGCGAGCTACGAAGCCACGCGGGCAACCTTGCAATTGTACAAAAGCTTCGGCATCAACTTTGTTTACACCCACAACTACGGATGTGAGCCCGGAACTCACCGGGCGTTCGATGAAGTCTTGCGCGCGGCCGACGATGGGGGAGTGCTCGTAGCGTTTTCACAACCCCACTTCGGCCAATACGACTGGGCACCGCCGCTTGCCGATGTCATTAACGGCTACTTGCAGCACGCCAGGTTTTACGTGGAGGTCGCGCAGAACCATCCCGCCGTCATTTGTTATTCCACCAGCCACAATGCCCTCGGCTATGCCGAGAACATGAGGCCGGACATGATTGACGGCATCGCGGTTCCACAGGATTCACGCTGGGTGCTGCTGGCCCGGCGCGCGCAGCGGGCCGAAGCCATCATCCGTCGACTCGATCCCAGCCGCTTTGTTTATCATCATCAAGCCGGGAACATGGGCTCCATTTTCTCCATGAACTTTTATGCCAACTGGGCCCCCATGCAGGAAGTTTCCGACTGGTTTGATCACTGGGCTGCCGAGGGTGTGAAGCCTGTCTTCACCTGCGAATATGCCACTCCGATGCAGTGGGACTGGTCGATGTACCGGGGCTGGTACAAAGGGAAGGAGGCGTGGGGCGAGGCAGAGGCTCCCTGGGAGTTTTGCGGCGCCGAATGGAACGCGCAATTGCTCGGTTCCCCCGCCTATCGCATTACCGATGCCGAAAAGGAAAACCTGCGCTGGGAGGCCGAGCAGTTTCGCCAGGGCCGCACTTGGCGCCGATGGGATTACCCGCACACCTACAGCTCAGAAGTGTTCGACGACATCATGCGTGTGCTTGCACAGCACACTGCGGAGAATTAT
>JASHSC010000674.1 GCA_030036915.1 Terriglobia bacterium | reverse complement strand
ATGGACTGCGATGAGCCTTCGTGATACCAGCGCGGGCTGTCCGCAGCAGCCTGCACGTCCAGGCCATAATCTACGCGGTTCACAATGATCTGCGTTTGCCCCTGCGGCTGCATGTCGCCGCCCATCACGCCGAAGGCGATCCAGGGCACGCCGTTTTTCGACGCAAAGCCGGGAATAATCGTCTGGAACGGCCGCTTCCCCGGCGCATAGATGTTGGGGTGGCCATCCTTCAGCGAAAAAAGCTGGCCGCGATCCTGAAACATGAAACCCAGGCCATCAGCGACGAGCCCGGAGCCCATACCGCGGAAATTCGACTGAATCATGGACACCATCATGCCGTCCTTGTCCGCCGTGGTGAAGTACGTGGTATCGCCGTGGCCGGGTGCCTGGCCGGGATAAACGTGGTCAAGAACCTTGTCCATCTGAATGAGCTTGACGCGCTCCTTGGCGTAGTCCTTGGAGTTCAGCCAGTCGATGGGAATCTTGGCAAAGTGCGGATCGGCGTAGTAGCGCGCGCGGTCCTCAAAGGCCAGGCGCTTGGCTTCCGCCTGCACGTGTACTGATTGAGTGGATTGGAAGCCGAAGCCGCGCAGATCAAAGTTTTCGATAATATTCAGCATTTGCAGTGTGGCCAGGCCCTGCGTGTTGGCTGGCATGCCGTAAACGTCCACGCCGCGATAGTTGGTGACCAGCGGCTCAACCCATTCGGCCTGGTGCTCGCGCAGATCTTCCGCGGAGAGCCAGCCGCCAATGCGCTTGAAATAGGCGTCGATGGTTTGGGCGATGGGGCCGTCGTAGAATACATCGCGGCCGCCTTCGGCAATCATGCGATATGTGCGCCCAAGGTCGGGATTGTGCCGCACATCGTATTCGTTGGGTGCCACGCCGTTGGGCATGTAGGTTTTGACGGCATTGGCGGTCTCCTCCACGCCGGAGTTGGGACGTAGAAACTCGGCCATGTTACGCTTCAGCGCATAACCGATGATTTGCGGCGTGGCGTCACCCGATTCGCAATAGTGAATCGCCGGGCCGAACAATTCCCTCCACTTCAGTTTGCCATAGCGCTGGTGGAGCGCCCACCAGCCGGCCAAACAGCCGGGTGTCGAGACGCTTACGGCGCCAAGCGCCGGAATGTGCCCATGAACAGCCCGCGCGCGCACGGTCTCGAGCGTGAGCGACTTGGGCGACTTGCCGGAGCTGGCTATTCCAGCAAGTTTGTTCGCCTTCGGATCCCAAACGAAGGCAAAACAGTCGCCGCCCAGGCCGGAACTTACCGGTTCCACAAAGCCCAGCACGGCGTTGGCGGCAATCGCAGCGTCCACGGCGGACCCGCTGCGCTTCAGTATCTCAATGGCCGTCTGCGTGGCCAGCGGATGCGCAGTGCCCGCCGCTCCCGAGCAACCCAGAGCAGGGGAGCGGGAGGCAAAGCTCGCTCCTGCCGGCCGGTCGCCGCAATGAACGTCGGGGCGGATGAAGCGCTCGGCCCCCGTGGGCTGAAATTTTGAAAGCTCCGTAGGCCCCGACTCGGTCGTGCCGCTTTGATTCGATTCCTGCGGCTTTCCCTCCAGGCTGACGGCCGAGCCCGCGGCGGCGAGCGGAAGGCTTTGGATAAAGGTACGGCGGCGCATTAGGATGCTCCTCGACCTGATGTGGACTGGGATTTGAATCTGGCTCGCATAAGTGGAACAACATACACCAGAAACCCAGCCACAAGCGAATCGCAATTCCAAACTTTCAACCTCTCAGCGCAACCTTATGGTAAATCTCTTCCAGCGCTTCGCACAGACCTTTACTATCGCAAACGCGCGAACGTGAAAGCTTTTCACGCATGCCTGCTCGCAATTTCGCCAACATCAAAGGTGTGGCGCGCGATTTGGCGAGTGCGACGGCGCGGTCAATGTAGGCGTTAACATCCGGTACGCACCACTGGCTAAGCCCAGCAGCGAGCAAAAGCGAGCGACTCTGGCGGCTGGCCCAGCGATCGCCATTAAAGGTAAGCACCGGCACGCCCTGCCACAACGCTTCCATGGTGGTGGTTCCGCCATTGTAGGGGAAAGCGTCGAGGGCAATGTCCATGCGTGCGTAGGTCTTAAGGAACTCTCCGTGCGAGGCTTGCCCTTCAAGCACCAGCCGCTCGCGCTCGATTCCGTGGCTGGCGAAGCGCTCCCCCATGGCGGATTGATTTGAAGCGCTGTTTAGTCCCACGTTCCTCAGAAGCAACCTGGTTCGGGGGGCACGGCGTAAAATCGCCGACCAGGTGGCAATCACTTCATCCGTGAGCTTGTAATGCGTGCACAGGCTTCCAAAGGTGATGTGTCCGTTGGCAAGGCAGGGCGGCGCGGAGACCTTTGGGACGGAGTAGAGCACGGAAAATGCCAGGTAGGAGCCCGGAACGCGCAACACGTACTCGCTGTAGTACCGTTCCTCTGAGGGCGGAATGACCGCGGCGTCGCCGACAGTGTAATCGATGGCATCGATCCCGCTGGTTGCATACAGGTTGAACAAACCGACGATCACCGGTGCCGGCCTGCGCATGTAAATACCCAGGCGGTCCATAACACCGTAACCGTTCAGATCAATCAGCACGTCGATTCCCTCGCGGCGGATCAGCCGGGCGACCTGCGCGTTGGAGAGTTTGAGCGTGTCATGAATGCGGTCGGCAGGATTTTGACGATATCCGCTGTCGGCGCGGGGGGGAATGCCATCGTTGAAGAAATGGATGTCAAAATCCTGGCGGGAGTGATGATTGATAAAGCCCCAAATGGGTTTCATCCAATTTCGGGCGAAGAAAAACTTTGAGCAATAGCCAATGCGTAGTTTGCCGTTGGCGCTTCGTGGTTGAGGTCTGGAGGGTTTGCGTGGACATTCGGCGGTCGCCGCAACCCTGGCCCAATGGCGCCGGACTCGCAGAATCTCCGCATTGCCGGCGCGCGGGCTTCCTGGA
Source organism: Terriglobia bacterium (assembly GCA_030036915.1). Lineage (GTDB taxonomy): Bacteria > Acidobacteriota > Terriglobia > UBA7540 > UBA7540 > Bog-366. Next base: position 7,951 of record JASHSC010000674.1, on the reverse strand, counting down.
ATGATCAGGGCCATCACGCCGAGGGCCCTAAGGCTCAAGTTTTTGTCAGGGCATCGCGTGACGATGCGGAGCTGGTCAAGCGCGGAGTCAATGTGGCCGAGCTTGAAGAGCGCGATGCCCAGACCGTAATGCGCGCGCGCCCCCCGGGGGTCAAGCTCCAGCGTGCGGCGAAAGCACGGTATCGCCTGACCCTGTTCACCCTGGTTGACCAAGACGTGCCCGAGCCCGTACCAGGCATCAGCGTATGACCCATCGAGGGCCAGCGCGCGGCGGTATTCCGCCGCAGCCTTGCGAAGCTGTCCCTTCTTCCGGAAGGCGTCGCCGCGACGCGCGGCAACTGCTGCCCTGGTCGTGTCTGGAGGAGCGGTGTGCTTCAATTTGCGAGGCGCGTGTCGGCAGAACTGACCATATTAGAATCAGGCTCGTCTCAATCGCAAAGGGACGCGCCCGCGCGCGGCGTAGAGGCCGGCAACCGGCGCGCGGGCGTGCCCCGATTCAGATTTTCAAACGGTGATCATGCGGGTTAGATTTTTTGTTCGATCCAGCCTGCTCCGACTGCCTTGTCCAGTTCCTTGTCGCTGAGTTCTTCTTTCTTGCTCTTGCCCGGCTTTATGGTTTCGTGCTTTCCCTTTTTCTTGGGTGCTGACATGTGGACTGCCTCCTCGATGGAATTTTCTGCCGAATCGCTTCCAGCAGGCCGTCTCCCTGATATGACGCAGAATATGAATGCTCTCAGCGCGCAAAGCGACGTGCTGAGGTCCTCACAAGGAACCAATGCTGCTGACGTCCAATATGAAATTAGCCTGGGTAGTTGCTCCGAGGGGCCCAAACCATGCAGGCACTGGGCGAAACCCTCGCACAGTTTGTGGGTTATGACCTAAGGCCATTCCCATCTCCTGCTGATGGTTTCAATTTTAGCCCATGGCGGCGGGGAGTCAAGCGGATTGTGGCTTCAGGATTTTTTGCCGGGGTGGCTCGAAGCCTCCGACCTCCAGAAGTCCACGAGAGATCAGCTCCCCCAGCATCCTGACAAAGTCAGCGGCAGAAACCTCAGCGCCAATCCAGCCCTCGCGCTGGCCGGCCTCAAAGTGCTCAGAGGCAGTGGACGTTCCGTCACAGCGTTCAACCAACTTCGCCACCCATCCGGGGCATACAAACTCGACGGCAAAAGGATGCGCGGACGTCAGGGTAAATTTGGACGGCGACAACCTGTCATTTTCCCGCGAATGCAGCACGTGAAGCTCCGCTCCCTTTGACGCCGTTAGGCGCGAAGCCATCACCTGCTCGCGGCGGAAGGAGTTCGCCCAGGCTGATTCCCAAGTCCGCAGCCATTCGGCCTCGGCAATTCCGCCATTTTCAGCCTTTTGGCGCCGTACTGTGAAACAGTTCCTCTTCGTATCGCTCGATTGAATCACCAGCAGGCCGTAAACCAGGTTCTTGATCTTCAGCTTCCTGAAGTGTTCCACCCACTGATCCATTTCACGCCAGGCGCCCTTGGTCGCCCGCGTGGTGCGATAGGCGAACTGCAGCGGGCCTTTCTTCTCCGCCTCAATATAGACGATGTCGAAGTCCGATTGGCGCGCGCCGAGCCAGCGACGCGCGCGCTCTTCGTACGGTTCGCCTTCGCGCTCAAGATTCGCGGCAAGGCAATAGAACCGGCCCCCGGGGGCAAGATGACGCGGCAGCCCCTTGATGATGGCGCGAGTAATCCGTTCGCCGTCCGGGCCGCCGTCGGCATAAATGGGGCGGCGTTTGAGGCTGGGAACCCACGGGGTGTGCGCCACGATGCGGTCGAATTTCATACCTTTCACGGGCTTGTAAAGATCGCCTTGCATCACCGTGGCGTTTTCGACCGCGTTCAGGCGGCGGTTGAATTCGCCGAAGCGTGTTGCCCGGGAAGCGATGTCCACTGCCCAGGAGTGGCGCGCGTAACCCTTCGCAGCAAGCAAAGCGGCGATCGCCGTGCCGGAACAGAGATCAAGGAACAAATCACAGGGGTCCTGCGGCAGCAGCCTTAGAAATTCGTGTGTGAGGGAATTAACAGGCGAAAACACATAGTCCTTTGCCTCGGCCGAACTATTGGTCGTGTTCCACCGTTCGGAGGCGAAGAAGAGACGCTGGACGGGATACAGCGCCACCGCCGAGACGATGTGCTTCGAGTGCGGGGAATGCGCGCTGAGAATTCCGAGCGCTTTCATTGCATCGAGTGGCGCGGGCGGAATTGCGCGTGCTACTTCGGTCCTGGGCAGCGATTTTCCCGCGATCAGAAGTTGAACCAAAACTTTCAACACGCTGGGAGCTGCCGACTGCAGGCGCCCATCACAATCCGATAATCGTTTGGAGCATTCGTGCAGGCCGTCGACGCCCAGCTTCCTGCACACGGCCTCCTCGGTGTATCCCGTGCTGGCAAGAAACCCGCGCAGCGCGGCAAATTGATCCCGACTCCCCAATCGAAGTGTTAGCAAGGGATGGTAGCCCCTGAAAGAGGATACGGCCTTTCGCGGAATTGCTGAGTGCCGGGTCTCAGGCGAACAGCTTTACCAGCGGCGCGCCCTTCACGAGCTCGCGGGGCTGGCCGAGATCGTTCAGCACCATCTGGCCCGGGTCGATTCCGAGCGCGTAGTAGATGGTGGCCAGCAGCTCCGTGGGGTGAACGGGATTTTCCTTGGGTGAAGAGCCGGTTTCGTCAGACTTGCCGTAGAGCTGTGCGGTCTTCACGCCGCCGCCCGCCACCAGCGCCGTATAGCAATAGGGCCAGTGGTCGCGGCCATCGGGGGAATTGCTGTTGCCGGAAGTGCTCACGCCGAGGCGCGGCGAGCGGCCGAATTCGCCGACCGCGACGACCAGAGTGTCTTCCAGCATGCCGCGCTCGTGCATGTCGGAGAGCAGCGCGGAGAGCGTGCGGTCGAGAATCGGACAGTGCAGGTTTTTGAGCGGGCCAAAATTCGCGGCGTGCGTGTCCCAGGCGTCGATGGTGGGGTCACCGTTGGCCACGGCCGGCCAGTTCAGTTGCACGAATCGCGTGCCGGCTTGAACCAGTCGCCGGGCGAGCAGCGCGCCCTGGCCAAAAGTGGTTCGCCCGTACTTGTCGCGCGTTTCGGGCTTTTCCTCTTCCAGGTTGAAGGCGTTGCGCGCCTTACCGGAGAGCAGCAGGCTGTAGGCCTTCTGGTAATAATCGTCGAGCGCGTAGGAGCTGACGGCCTTTTCGAGATCGGGCATCGACTCATTGATTCCCTTGAGCAGGTAGAATCGCTCCTTCAGTCGGTCGGGCGAAACGTCGGAGCGCAGCGCGAGATCACCCATGTCGATGGGCTTGTTGGGATCCTGATAAAGCCGGTAGGGATCGTAGGCTTTGCCCAGGAAGCCTGCGGCGCCGCCTTTGCCGATGACGTTTGACTCCTGCAAGGGCCTCGGCATCTCGACGAACGGCAGCATGGGATCGTCGAGAGGCTTGAGCTTTGAAACCTGCGAGCCGGCGGTGGGGAAGTCGCGCGGCGAAGGCGGTTCGAGCTGGCCGGAAGGCGAAACCTTGTCCGGCGGATATCCGGTGAGCATCTGGTAGATCGCCGCGGTGTGGTTGAACAGGCCGGCGGGCGTGTAGCTCATGGAGCGAATCAGCGTGTACTTGTCCGCCTGCTGGGCGAGCAGCGGCATCGTCTCACTCAACTGGATGCCGTCCACGTTGGCTTTGATAGGCTTGAACTCGCCGCGAATGTTGGAGGGCGCGTCGGGTTTGGGGTCCCAGATGTCAATGTGGCTCGGCCCGCCCTGGAGGAAAAGCAGGATGACGGACTTGGATTTTCCAAAACCCTTCGAGCCCGCAAACGGCGCGTTCGCTTCCGCACGGGCTTGCAGAGCCAGAACCTGAGGCAGGGAAATTCCCAGCAGCGTTGAGCCGCCCACGCGCAGGAACTCGCGGCGCGTGTAGCCGTCGCATAGTTTTGCCATCCGTCCGGGTATCGAGAGCATGGTTTCCTCCTAATAAGGTAGGGGCAACCCTCGTGGTTGCCCAAGGGCGGCCACGAGGGTCGCCCCTACAGTGAAATCAGGTCGCATAGAGCGGCTACTGATTAAACAAAAACGCGTAACTATTAAGCAATGCCCACTCCAAATCCTGCACCTTCTCCGCCCGGTTCTTACTTCCCTGGAGATAAGCCTGCGCCTTCTGAATCTCGCCGGCGTTCGGCGGGCGATCGAGCGTCGCGACGTACAGGTCACTGATAATCGCGCGGTCGGAAGCCCCGCTCAGGATGAGCTTGGCGATGCGGCCGTCCGGGTCCGCGACGGCGTCGCCCACCGCTTGGCCGTTAATCAGGTTGAGCGCCTGCTTCAGGCTCACCTCGCTGCGGCGCTCGCACTCGCAGGAAGACTCGCGCTGCGGCCGGCCAAACAGATCCAGGAAGCCGCCCATCGCCACCTTCGAGTCGGGAAGTTCCTCGGCCAGATAATCCTTCGGCACATCCTTGAACACCATGGGGCTGCCTGTAGCGATGCTGAGCGCGTCCATCAGCTCCTCGGCGGTCAGGCGGCGGGGCACGGCGTGCGAAAAATTGTTGTCATCGTCGGCGTTCCATTCGTTGGTCGCGCCGGAGAGCTGATACGTGCGTGAGTTGACGATGGTGCGCATGAGGTATTGAAGGTCGAAATTATGGTTGATAAAGTCCTGCGTCAAACTCGACAGTAGTTCCGGGTTGATGGGAGGATTGCTGGAGCGGATGTCATCCACAGGGTCGATGATGCCGCGCGAGAAGAAGTAGCTCCACATCCGGTTCACGATGGCCTTGGCGAAATACGGGTTGTTTTTGGAAGTCACCCACGCGGCCAGAAGCTGGCGGCGCGTTTCATTCGCAGGCTGGTGGTCGGGTTGCATGTAAGGGAAGCGCGCGGAAGCCACGCGGCCGGTCTTGGGGAAAATAATCTCGCCTTCGTCCTTGTCGTAGACGACTCTTTCCAGGCTGCGCGGCCCGGGGCGAACTGCCACCTGGGCAAAATACGCGCTCAACTCGAAATACTGCTTGTTGGTCCACTGCTCGAAGGGATGATCGTGGCAGTGAGCGCAGGCAAACCGCACGCCCAAAAAGAGTTGCGTGGTGGTCTCCATCTGCGTGTTGGGTAGGTCGGTGACCAGGAAATAACTGGCGGCGGGATTGTCATAATTGCTTCCCGTTGCCGTCAGCAGTTCATAGGCAAACTGGTTGTAGGGTTTGTTCTCCGCGATTGACTGGCGCAGCCATTCGCGGAATCTCCACAGTCCCTTTTGCCCCAGGAACTTGCGGTTGCTGTCCAGCAAATCGCCCCACTTCAGCGACCAGTGGTCCACGTATTCGGGGCGGGCGATGAGGCGGTCCACCAGTTTCGCGCGCTTTTCGTGTTGCGGCGTTTTGTCATTCAGGAATGCCTGAACCTCCTCCGGCGTGGGCGGCAGGCCAATCAGGTCAATCGAAACGCGGCGCATGAATTCCGCGTCCGACGCCATCGGCGAAGGGAGAATTCGCAATTTCTTCAGCTTGTCGTCTACCGCGTCGTCAATGTAGTTGTAACGTGGGAGTTGCACCCACTGGAATCCGGGCTTGTTCGAGAGGATGGTGGATGAAAGCGTGACGAACGCGCCCTCGTAGCGCACCAGCACTGCCGCTTCACCCTTGCGCACGGAGGTCAGCAGGCCGGTCAGGCTGACGTCGGCCACTGTCGGAGTGTTGCTGGTGTAGGAAGCCTCGCGGGTTACATCGCGAGTGGAGCCGTCGGCATAATGAGCAACGACAGCAATTTGTTGGGCGAGCCCGGGCTGCGGCATCAGAATGTCGGAAGGCGTGACCTCGAGGTGATCAACCTTGGCAGCCTTTAGGTCGCCAAAGGGCACGTCCTCACTGAGCCATGTGAGAATCGTCTTGTAATAGGCGGAGTCCATATCGAAGCGTATTCCGCCGCCGTGCGGAACCTGGGCAGAGGGCTTTTCCAGCAGCAGGCTGTGCGCGGGATCAGCGCGGTTGAATCGGCGGCCGGAGACGTCGTGAATCAAGCGGTCGTAATCAAACTCCGGATCGTAGCCGCGCAAGGAAAGCTTGAATCCGTTCTTCCCCTTGGCGGCGCCGTGGCAAGTGCCGGACGTGCAACCCACTCGATTCAAAATCGGCTCGACGTCTTTCACAAACGCTACGGGCTGAGGCTTGTCCAGGTCACGAACGGTCACCGGCAAGTCCGCCTTCAAACCTTCCGCCGAAATCTGAATTTGAGCTTCGCAATTCTTGACGGGGTGGAGGAAGCCGTCCGCGTCAAAGCGCACGCAATCGGCGGAGGGAGCAAACTTGGCCACGCGCGTGAGGTCGATTTCACTCATTGGTCCGGTCTTGCCTAACACCAGGACCTTGCGGTATTCGCCCGGTGCGACGAAATCCACCTTCGCAGGAACGATGCGCAGGGCCGTCACCTTGTAGGTAGCGATCAGCTTGGATTCCGGTGGCACGGCGGGCTTCGGATCATCGGCTGCCGTTGCCAAACTTGCAAGCACGAGGAATGCTGCGGCGATGATCAATACGCGCCATCGCCCGGTATGAAAGCCCCTGGGGTTAGGTTGTCTCATGGGTTCCTCAGTCACCAATAGTATCACTCATTAGAATCGCAAGCCGCCTGAAATGCGGCACATTCACTCCAGCCTGTCATCTTGGGCCATTCCATGAAAGTCGCAGGGCATTCGGCCTGAAACTCCCTTTATTTTCATAAACATCCCCGAATGCATCTTCATTTTGCCATTTCCACGAAGCAATCGCGAAGCGCGAGTCTTTATTTTCAATCACTTCTGGGGATATTCCCCCAATAGAGCATTCTGCGTGACTGCAATTTGGGCAACCCGGCCTCTCATTCTGGACCGCTGGCCCGCGAAACTCCAGCCGCTGGTCTTTCAACAGGTGCTGCACCGCCAGGAGTGGCGGTGCCACCACCCTGCGCAACCTTCTCGCTTCCAATCGTCATGTGCATCGTCACTGGAGGATATTTGTACTCCTGCTTATCCGTCCGCCCCGGAATCGCTGCGGAGGAGACCAAGTGCACATCAAATTCGCCATCAGGCACGCCGGGATTCGCTTCGCAGGTAAGCTGAAATTCTGACTTCCCGTCGGGCAATTCGACGGGCGCGCATGTTACCCTGTCGGGCGGGTCGCCTATACTGAGCTTTACCGTTCCCTTGAACACCGGCTCGCGGTGCACAACACCTGCAAGCTCCACCTTGCCGCCGCTTTTGAGCGCGATTCGCGCGGTCTTTAGCTCCACCGTGTAGGCGCCCACCAGATTGACGCTCACCGCCGGCGCCACAATCACTTTTTCTTCACCGTTCAGAATCACAGTGGCGAGCGCGATCAGGTCGAAATGCCCCAGCGGTGTTTCCGTTGACGAAGTCCAGAGGAAAGTGCCCTCCGACACGTCCTTGCGGAAATCGGCGCGGTTTTTGATGGATGCATCTTTGAAGGGAATGTCGGGAATCTCGATCTTCTTGGTAACAATCGTGGGGTCGGTCTTGATCAACTTGAAAGGAATCGGATAGTCCATCCCCTGTACGGCGCGAGCCTCGTGCACCGCCACGGTAAGGGTCACGGGCAGCGTCTCACCCAACGCCACGGGAAGGTTCAATCCCAGCCAAGGGTACGTGGTTGGGACGGCGCGAATCGAGGCTTCCGTGGTCCTGACCAGATCATCGCCCGCGACCGTAAACATTTCCCCTGGTCCCAGAGCCTTGTGGCGAATGGGACGCTCCAGCGGGCCGCCCTCGCCCCACACTTGCAGTTCCCAGGCGTCGGATTTGGCGTCGGGATTCGCTGAGATAGTCAGGTAACCGACGGTCCCTATCATGTTCCCGCCAGCCACGGTCAGCGTCTTGGGCAAATCGGGAATGCTCAGGTGGATCGGACCTTCAAACCCGTGCCGCTCGGCCACGACCTTCACCAGCGCCGTCCCGCGA
>JASHSC010000673.1 GCA_030036915.1 Terriglobia bacterium | reverse complement strand
CCGCACGGTACAAACAAGGGGATGTGGAGGGTGCACTGCTCGATCTGACGCACGCCCTGGGCCTGCGCAAGGACGCGTCAGCGTTTTACAACCGCGGCCGCATCTACGAGGCCCTGGAAAAATGGGCCGAAGCCCGCGACGATTACTCGCAGGCGCTGAACTTCGCGCAGGGAAAGTCGCCTCATCTTGAAAAACGTCTCCACCGCTGCCAACGCCGGGCGATGGTGTAGCGCCTGGCACCGCCCTGCCCGTGCAATGGACTTCGTTCGTGGTTTCGCTTTCGCCTGCATCAGCCCTTCCTTGAATATTGCCAGCACGTCGCGCCTCGATTGGTCTATTCTCCTCAATTCCTCCGCGGGACCCACCAGCCGGGGATGGGGATTCTGGGGAAGGGCAGGTGGAGCTTGCGGGTCAGCGCATCAATATCCGGGGCGAATTCGCGCAGCAGGTTTTGACCGGCAAGTGTTCCGAATGCTTCAGCGGTGTGCACGCCGGCATAATGCAGGCTGTTGTAGGGCGCGGGCAAATAGAGTTGGCCGACGAAGCCTGCGGCAGCGGCTCCGGCGAAGTTGGCCAGAGCGAGTCGATTCTCGCCCAAAGCAGATTTATCGACAAACGTATACCCGATGGCGTGGGCGGTACGCATCATGAAGTTGTGGCTCGCGGATGGCCGGTAGCGGAAATCCTCGTGCAAGGCGGCGCCGGTGAAAAACCTTCCGGCTTGCAGTGACGAGGCGCGGGCGAGAAATGCTCCGTAATTCCTTCCGAAGGCGCCACCGCCATCGCGCCAGTAATGCGGATAGTCCTTGGGCGGATGGGCCATCAAAAACAGCGAGGAGAAAGCCGGACCCACGAGCGCGCGCGGGCCGAACGTGACGACGGCGTAGTCCTCAAATCGCTCCTTAAGGGTCTGTGGCCCAAGCGAGATGGCCACAGGTGCGAAAAGTGGGTCGCCGGCCGAGGGAATATACCGCGGTTCCTGCTTCGGCGTCGACTGCGTCTGAGATTTGCGTTGAGTCGCGGGCGGTGGGTTGGTTTTTTTCGGCTCTTGCGGCGTTGTCGCGCTTTGAGCTTGGGGAGGGCTAGCCGGCGGGGCGCTTTGTGGTGTCTGGCCCTTGGATGCTGCGGCCGAAAAGCCCATTCCTACAATCACAAAAATGGTAACGGCATTTGTCAATCGGTCTCCAACCCTGCCCGGTCGACGCCGCTTGGCGGGTTATGGGAAGTGATCCGCGGCACTACCTGCACCGCTCATTCCGTTTGATGCAAAACGCAGGCAATTCGTCGAAGCTTGGGGCAAGCGAGGGACCGGAGGACTGAAGCGTCGATCCGGGACGAATGGGCTGGCTCGCGCATGGGCTCGGGACGGTCCGCGGGATCCAGTTCCGGTGTCCCGGGTTTTTCAAGACTTTACCTGCGGTTTGGCCAGCAGGTCCTTGACTTTGCGGTAGGCGGCGAACATCTCCGGCAGGCGGCGATATACGGCGGAGGCTTTCAGCCACACGTCGTGATCGACGGCGGGCGAACCGGAGACAGTGGCATGCGCGCGAACGTCATTGGGAATTCCGCTCTGCGGCGTTGCGATCACGTGGTCGCCGATATTCAGGTGGCCGGCCACGCCCACTTGCCCGGTCAGGATCACGTTGCGTCCCAGCCTGGCACTCCCGGAAACTCCCACTTGGCTACAGAGCAGGGAATTCTCACCGATGTCGCATCCGTGCGCGACTTGCACAAGATTGTCAACCTTCACGCCGCGGCGCAGACGCGTCTCACCCACGGCGGCGCGGTCAATGCAACTGTTGGACTGAATCTCCACACCGTCTTCGATCACCACGATTCCGGCTTGGACGATTTTGTAGAACGTTCCGTCAGGGCGGGGAACGAATCCGAAGCCGTCGCCTCCGATCACCACGCCGTTTTGCAGCGTTACGTCGTTGCCGATACGCACGTTTTCACGCACAACCGCATGCGAATGGGCGAAGAAGCGGTGGCCGATCTTCACTCCGGGATAGATCATCGCGAAGCTTTTGAGCACGCAATCCTCACCTAACTCCGCGCCTGCTTCAATTACCACGTAGGGGCCGATGGAGGCGTTGCGCCCCAATTTCACCCCCGGAGCGATGACAGCCGTGGGATGAATTCCTGCGGGCGGCCGCTGCGGCGGGTAGAAGATCTCGACCGCATGAGCAAAGGACAAATAGGGATCGGGCGAGCGCAGCACAGGCTTGCCGAGCGCATTTACTTCACTGCCGGCAATGATCGCTCCGGCGCGCGTGGTGCTCAGCTTGGGCAGGTATTTGGGGTTCGAAAGAAAGGTGATTTCGCCCGCCTGTGCCTCGTCCATTCCCGCCACGCCGGTGATATCCAAGTCCTCCGGGCCTTCGCACCGGCAATTCAATCGTGCTGCAAGCTCGCCGAGTTTCATGATGATCTCCCTGTGAGGCACGGTTTGGTGGCGTGCCTCGAAAAGCGTATCACAACATGCAGGAGCAGGAGTCAGGAGACAGGAGTATGAATAATGGTTCGACGAATTCCGGCGTCGCAGTCGATTCTGTCTCCAGTTCTCTGGTACGAAAGTACCGGTACAAAAGGAGTCTTTGATAAGAAGTCAAGAGGGCGTAGGTTGGTTCTAACACTGCCTCGCCTCCATTCTGGTGGTAAGGCAAAAGTAGCTGGATTCCCCGCGCTGGCAGCAGCCGCAGGCCTTCCGGTTACCTGGTCACAGTCCACCCCCGGCTCTCCCGGTCGTGGGCAATTTGGTAGTGGCAGTCAAAGCGCATACCGGGGTGAACAAGGGTACGCCATTCCCAAGGCTCCGGTATGCCGCTTCTTCATCCGCGCAAGCGGGATCAATAAAGTTACCTCGCCACACTTGCGAGGCGGCTGGAAACGAGCTAAGATGTTCGCTTCGGACCGTCCTGGGAGTCAGGATGCACATATGAGCCATCGTCGAACCAGCAAGCGAATTCCGGTAGAGCTTCCGGTTGAAATCCGGTGGAAGAATCGGTCTGGAAGTCTCCGGCATGCGATGGGAAAGACGGGGAACATCAGCGGGAGCGGATTATTCATTGAAGTTGCCGCACGCTTGCACCGAGCAACTTCCGTGATGATCAAGGTAAAGCTTCCCAAAGAGGTTACCAAGGTTCCCTTGGAGCTCTTGTGCCAAGGCCGAGTGGTAAGATGGAACCAAGTCGGCGCGGTTCAGGGTTTGGGCGCAGTCATTGATGAGTACGAACTGCGTCCGGTGAAGTCGGCTGCGTCTGCGGACAGGCCGGCCTCGAAAGCGACAAGTTAGCAATTTCGGCCGCCGGGAGAATTCTCGCCGCAGGCCTTCCAAAAAGACTGTATCATTTGCTGTAAAGAGCCCGGGCAGGGGTTTGCCCGGGGCGCTTGATTCAGGATCAACGAATGGGAACAGTCCGCCGTTCAAAGAAAAAGATTCGGGTGCTCGTTGCTGACCGGGAGGGCATCTTCATACTTGGCCTCAAGAAACTGTTTGCCCTTGAGGACGATATGCGTGTCGTCGCGGAGGCGGAAACACCCGAAGAGGTCGTGGAGAGGACCGAGACCTTTCGGCCTGACCTGGTCTTCATTAAGGAAGACCTCCTCAATGAGAGCAACGGAAATCTGATCGCTTCGATTGTGAAGATTGCTCCCGAATGCAAAGTCGTAGCGACCTCATCCTCCTTATCGGATGATGCCTCGATGCGCCACGTACGCAACGGCGCCGCGGGAGTGATTCTCAAGTCCGTTGACCCGCAACTCTTCGTCAAGTGCGCCCGGCGCGTGACCGCGGGCGAAACATGGATTCCCAAGCGCCACGTCTCCACCATGGCCAAGCTCCTTGAGGCGCGGCCCGAAGCCCCGCCCCGCCCGGTTGACACGCTCACCCGCCGCGAGAAGGTCATTATCAGCTACTTGATGCAGGGATGGCACAACAAGGAAATCAGCAGCCACCTTACCATTTCGGAGCAGACGGTGAAGAACCATCTGCGCACCATCTACGACAAGGTCGGGGTCTCCGACCGCCTGGAACTCGTCCTCTACGCCATCCACCAGCGCCTTGAACTGCCTCCCATTCAGGCAACCGTCCCGCCGCGATAAGGCACGGCAGCGCCAGCGTCATGCGCACGACCCGCCGCCCAGGTGCTGTCCTGGTTTGAATGTAGCGCCGGGCTTGAACCCGGCAAGTGGCAGGCTAAACGCCGGCGCCACAATGCTACTTCTTCTCTCCGGAATTGCTCATCGCAAACAGCCCAAACTGCTGCTCAGCACTGGCCGTGACTTTGGCCTGCGCAGCGCGCTGGGACATACGCTTCACCACGCCGTCGGAAATCACTCCGAGCACTTCCATTTCGCTCAGGGCGGTGCGGGGAATGAAGGCTCGCAGGTTGTTGGAGTAGACGTCGAGCGGGGTTACCAAGAATCCGAGCGGGTTAATGTCCAGAAGGTTGTTGGGAAGGAGCGCTTCCAGCACTTCCGTGTCCTTAAAAGTCATGCGCACCCAGAGCCCTGCCAGCCGGGGCCGGCTGCGGAACACCTTGCGCTCGGCGCGATCCGGATTGCCGTCAAAGTCCCGGACAAAGAACACGCCTTTGACCGTTGTCATCGGGACATGAATCAAGCGGCCTTCGCGGTCAAGCACCTCCACGTCGCTAGTAAGGTAGCCAGTGGGGTCAAGGAAGCCTTTCACGAGGCCCTTATCAAGCTTGCGAACCACTACGCGTTTCCGAGTTGAGGATGAGCCGTTTCTCACAGTCGATATATCTGGAATCTCAACGCCATCTACTGTTAATTGCCACTTGGCCTAAGAGTTTGGCTTGTGCTAGTATAGGGCGCGGGTCGGGCCTGTCAAGTATTTCAACCACGGAACGGGGCGCGCGTTTTGCAAAAAGCTCCTAATCGCCTGATAAGACAATCCTTAAGACGAATTGGGGGCAAGAGTCTGCACTCCTCCAACCTGACTCAGGGAGACGACTTCTCATCATCCTTCCGCTCCTTTGTGGTGCCGAATTGACGAGTCGTTCCAATCTGGCGAGTGTGCCAGACTACATCCGTCGCGGGCCGGCGGAAGACGGTTTTGGTGATGCGCCCGCTGCCGCCCCAGCATCCGCTTCGGAGACGCCACTCCCTCAGCCCGTCTTGACAACTTTCCCACTCATCCCCGAGGTGCAATCGTTCCTTGATTTCGCCCGCGTCGAGAAGGGCTTGGCCGCGAACAGCATTGTGAGTTACCGGCGCGACCTGGTCGAATTCTCCAACTTCGTTCAGCGCCTGGGCAAATCCGCCGGCGAACTCCAGCGCGACGACATTCGTTTGTACCTCGAAGAGCTTAAAGACGAACGCAAACTGGTTGCGCGGTCGCGAGCCCGCCACCTGGTCTCGGTGCGAAACCTCTTCCGCTTTCTGATGCGTGAAGGAAGAATCACCAGCGATCCGACGGCGCAAGTCGAAGCGCCGCAGCTCGGTCAATCGCTGCCCAGCTATTTGACGGCGGACGAGGTTGATAAACTCCTCGCCCAGCCGGATGTTTCCACCCCTTTGGGCCTGCGCGACAAGGCCATGCTGGAACTGCTCTATGCCACGGGAATGCGCGTTTCCGAGCTGGTGAACTCCGCCACTGCCGACTTCGATTTTGAACTCGGCCTGGTTCGCTGCACGGGCAAGGGCAGCAAGGAGCGTTTGATTCCCGTGGGCAAATCGGCCTTGCGCGCCGTGGAGACGTACCTTGCCACCGGACGCGCGGCGCTGGCCGGCAAGCGCAACCCCTCCTGGCTGTTTCTGAATCGCCGTGGCGGCAGGCTTTCGCGCGTGGGTTTTTGGAAGATCCTCACGGCTTACGGCCGTCGCGCGAAAATCGCCACGGGGCTGACTCCGCACCTGGTCCGCCACTCGTTTGCCACACACCTGCTCGAACGCGGCGCGGACTTGCGATCCATTCAACTGATGTTGGGCCATAGCGACATCTCGACCACGCAGATTTACACGCACGTGCTGAAGGAAAGGCTGAAGCAAGTGTATCAAACCCATCATCCTCGAGCCTGAAGCTGCAGCTCGCGACAAAAATTTGTAGCGGCGATCTCCGATCGCCTGCGTACTTGATACCCAAGGGGAGCGAATGGGTAGTCGTATAGGTCGTATAGGTAGATAGAATGCATAGCGGCGATTTCACCTCGCCACAAGACGGCGTAAAGCCGCCGCTACGGCAGACCGGGCCACTGGCAGCAGAGCGAACTCCTTTGTAGCAATACCCGAACCCCATGAGCGATTACAACTTCCTGATGGAAAGCCGGCTGTCCCCAGAACAATTCGCCGTGGTTAACCTGTTCAGCCGGCTGGCGGCGGAGCAGGGGCTGAACCTCTACCTTGCCGGAGGGGCGGTCCGCGACCTCACTTACGGCCAACAAGTGGTGCGCGATCTCGACTTCATTGTCGAGGGGCCAATTCAGCGGCTTCTGCGCGGTCTTCCCCAGGATGATGGCAAGAAACCCACCCGCCCCGCTTCCGGAACTCCACCCCCAACGCTCGAATACCAGGAATTAGATGAGCGCCTAGGCTCGGCTGAACTGCTGTTTTCGGGCGGTGTGCGCGCCGAGCTCGCCATGTGTCGCGAGGAGTTTTATGCGCGACCAGGCCAGCGGCCGGAAGTGCGAGCCGCCACGGTGTTTGAGGACTTGAAACGCCGGGACTTCGCCATCAACGCCATGGCCATTTCACTTCACCCCAATTCGCGAGGCCTGCTGCTTGATCCCACCAACGGCGCGGGCGACATCGAGCGGCACGAAATTCGCGCGCTGCACTCGCGCACTTTTCTCGACGATCCTTTGCGCATCTACCGCCTGCTGCGCTTCGGAATGCGCCTGGATTTTAAGCCCGATGAGCGAACGCAGCGCTGGCTGGACATCGCCTGGGAAGAAGGGCCGTGGCAGAACCTTTACCCGGACCAACAGTCGCGCGAGCTGGCTGCCATTCTGCACGAGGACCACCCTGGCCGCGTTTTCAAAATGCTGGCCGAGCGCAAAATCCTGGGCGGGCTCGATAAGAAGCTTGCCTCCGGGCGCCTGAATTACGATCAATTCGCGCGCATTCGCAGCGTGATGCAAAGCGCCCCATCCTCCGACCCCTTTTTGCTGAACTTCCACTGCCTGGTCTCAAAGCTAGGCGTCGAGCACAAGCAGCGCCTGGCCAAGCGCCTGATCGGCGAAACGAAGGCCATCAAACTGGCGTTGGGGCTGGAGCACGACGCCAAGAAACTCGAGCGCCTGCTCTCGAGTTCCAGGGCCAACCTGCCGAGCCAGGTCTACACCCTGCTTTTGCCGCAACCCCAGGCGCTGCTTTTTTTCGTGCTGGCGTTCACAAAGCGCGCCAAAGTGCAGAACCGCATCAAAAACTTTCTGTTCAAGTTTCCGCAAATTCAGGCCCGACTGCCGCGCGCGGAATTGCAGGGTTTGGGCGTCAAACCCGGACCGGAGTTCGAGCGAATCATTGCCCGCATCTTCGTGCTGCAACTTGATGGCAAACTCAAATCGCCGCCGCAGCTCACCAAGCAATTGCGCGACCTGTCCGGCATCAAGGAACCGCCACCGCCGCCCCCACCGTCGCCTCCTGGTAAAAAGAAGAAGGAAACGCTGCCTGAGCCCCCCGTAGCCGGCCGCAAAGGGAAGAAAGGCGCCGCGACCGCTGACGCACCCGCTTCGGTTGAGCCCGGCAAGGGTGCTGCCGCTGCTCATCCGCCTTCTGCAACCGCTGCTCCGCCCGCTAAGCCTGCAGGCAAAGCCGGCGCCAAAGCCGTTCAAGCCAAGCCAAAGTCCGCCGCAGTGCCGCCGAAGCCTGCGCCGGAAGCGAAGCCCGCTGTGAAAGTCAAACCGGCCAAGCCCGGGAAGCCCGCGCGCGCGGCGAGGCCGCGCCGGGCAGGGAAGCCTGCTCCCACGACCCGTAAAGCCAAGAGACCCGCCCGTAAGCCTGCCCAAAAATCAAAGAAGCGATGATGGCGTGTTTCGCGTCAGTGTTTCAGTTTGAAATTCTGTAGCGGCGGTCTATCGACCGTCGCAGGGGCTTGAGCATTTTTAATTTAAGTAGATACATTTTGTGGGATAATGCATCTGCTAATGGAGGGGCGGCAGAGATGCAATCCTATTCCCAAGACTTGCGAGATCGGGTGTTATGGGCTCTGGATCGGGGAGAACGGCCGACGGCGATTGCCCGGCGGCTGGAAGTCAGTCGGGTATGGGTTTACCGGGTGCGGGAGCGGCGGCAGAAGACAGGCCAACGCACCAGCTTTAAGATCGGCGGGCATCGTCGTTCGCGGGTGGCAGAGATGGGGTCCGTGCTGCGGGCTTGGATTGCCCAGGAGCCGGGACTGAGTTTGGCCGAGTTGTGCGCACGTCTGGCCGAACAGGGCGTAGCGATCAAGATCGGCGCTTTGTGGCATCAGTTGAACAAATGGAATCTCACGTTCAAAAAAAACGCTGCACGCCAGCGAGCAAGAACGCGAGGACGTGCAGCAGGCACGGAAA